>JAGVII010000763.1 GCA_020056155.1 Afipia sp. | reverse complement strand
CACTGCGCTCCACCCCCCGTCAGACCATCATCGGGTGGACGATGGCTGCGGTCGGCCTGACAGTTCTGTTTCTTCTCACCGACAAACCCATCGGCATGCCAACCGGCACTCCGCTGGAGCGTTTCGCGACCATGCTGGTTTTCATTCTGGTGCTTGGGCGCGGCATGATCGTCGGATTGTTCAGCAGTTCGCTGCACGAATCTCTCTACCGGCGCGGCATCGAGTTGAAGGAAGCTTACAAGCGCATCGAAGAACTCGCCGAACTCGACGAACTCACCGGATCACTCAACCGCCGCTGCATCATGCAGACGCTCGACGAGGAGATCGCCCGCTCCCGGCGTAGCAAAGTGCCCTGTGCTGTCGCGCTGATCGATCTTGACTGGTTCAAGCGCATCAACGACCGTTTCGGTCATCCCGTCGGCGACGAAGCCTTGCGTGCTTTTGCGATCACCGTGTTCGCCAATATCCGCAGCATTGACAAGTTCGGCCGTTACGGCGGTGAGGAATTCCTGCTCATTCTTCCGGAGACGTCCGATGGCGCCGCGCTGCGCACCGTCGACCGGCTGCGAGGAATCGTGGCCGCACTCGACTGGAGCGCGATTTCACAGGACATGAGCGTCACGATGTCGGCGGGCCTTGCCACGCTTCGCCCAGACGACACTGCAGACAGCATTCTCGCCCGTGCCGACCAGCTTCTCTATCAGGCCAAGGACATGGGGCGGAATCGAGTTGTCGCGGCCTAGTTTAAAATTTTGTCAGCCAAGAACCTGGCTGGCGTTTCTTGCTTCGGCATTTTCAGGACAGAAAGTCATGAGACCAACAGCGCGGCCGGCAAATCTTCTCCATGAACTGCAAAACGCTCTCGCGCACGGCACCGTGGCGCGCCGCGTGGAAACACTGCGCCGGGTGACCGATCTCTTTCTGTATGGCGCGGCGGATTATTCAGACGAGCAGATCGACGTTTTCGATGACGTCTTTCATTGCCTTATCGAGGAAATCGAGACGTCCGCCAAGTCATTGCTCGCGAACCGCCTCGCGCCCGTGCCCAAAGCTCCGCCACGCCTGATCCATACCCTGGCGTTCGATGACGAGATCGAAGTTGCCGCGCCGGTGCTGTCACACTCGGAAAGACTGAATGACGACATGCTGATCGCAAACGCGCGGAGCAAAAGCCAAGGCCACCTGCTTGCGATCTCAAAACGAAAAATTCTGAGCAACGCGGTGACCGACGTGCTGGTCGAACGCGGTAACGACGAAGTCGTCGAAAGCGCCGTCAATAACCCCGGCGCGGAATTCTCCGACAAGGGATTCACGGAACTCGTTTCCCGCGCAGAGGGTAATGATGAACTTGCGACATGCCTCGGAACACGGCGCAGCATTCCGAGACCACATTATCTCAAATTGATTGCAAGAGCGTCGGACTCCGTACGGGCCCGCCTCCAGGCCGCGAACCCCCGCGCGACGGATGATATCTCGGCAGCGGTAAAACAAGCAGCTTTCAATGCCGGTCACGGAGCAGGCGGCGAGAAAACGACCAATGCCCAGCGGCTCGTGAAGTCGCTCTTTGACGACGGGCGCCTGGACGAACGGCAGATTGCCGAATTCGCCGCCGCCGGACGCTTCGAGGAGACCAGCGTCGCGCTCGCGGTATGTGCGAACGTTCCGGTCGCGACGGTCGAGAGTATGATGATCGAGTCGCGATCCGAAGGATTGATGGTCCTTGCCAAGGTCGCCGGGCTGTCCTGGATGTCTCTCAAACTCGTTCTTGAAATGGGTGGCAACACATCGGAAGCCGCAGCCGAGAACATCGACGACCACAAATCGAGCTACGACATGTTGCGTCCATCCACTGCACAGCAGGTGCTGCGTTTTTACCGTATGCGGCAGGACACCGCGCAGACGGAGCCGGCCTGAGACCGGCTGGCTGCCCCGCGGATCTAGAACCTCAAGACACGCGAACCTGCGAGCGCGCCAATCGCCGCGACGAACCCAATGGCAATCGTGTACCAGGTCGCCACGAACAACGGCGAATCGTCGGTGCAATGCGCGGCGTATAGCGTCGCAGCCAGTCCCGCCGACAGCAGCCCGGCGAATGCGCCGGCGACGGCCGGTCGCGATGGCGCGCCGCGACGCAAGGCGAATAACGCGGCCACCAGTAACGGCAACGACAGCAGCGGAATGGCTACGAGGCAGACCCTCGAATTGGAGCCAATCATCCGCGTCGCCATCGGCGCGCGATTCGGCATCATCATCTCGCTCATCATGCCGATGCCAAGCAATCCAACCGGAATGGCCAGCAGCCAGGCCCAGCGGCCAAGCGAGGCTTCCGGCCGCGACAAATGCAGACTGATGACGATGGCGGCCGCGGCCAGCGCTATGGTGATCACGAACTTCAGGTCGAAGAACGGGTTGCGCATGGCGGTCATAACGTCAGACCGCACACCAAACCCGGTCAGGAACAGCATGGTCGAGACCGGCAATGCGAGAACCAGCGCAGCCAGCAAAAGGTTTCCGACAGAGCGCTCATGCGTGCCATTGTCGGCGGCGAGTGTGCGGATGAGATCGTTGGTATCCATGGTCACTCTTTCCGGAGTTTGCTGGCGAGGCCCGTCAGGCCTCGATGCAATGCCACGCGCACCGCACCCTCGGTCATCGAAAGTTTTGCCGCCGTCTCCTTGATCGACGCACTGTCGACGGCAATCGATTGCAGTACGTCCCGCTGACGTTTCGGCAGGCCGTTGAGGTGAGTCGTGACCTCGCTGGCCGGTACGCTCTCTTCAACCGGAGCACCTGCCAGCGTTTCCGAAAAGTCATCGATATTGACGAAGATCCGCCGTCCGCGGCGACGGAGGGCATCGATCAGTTTGTTGCGGGCAATGGCGAAAAGCCATGGGGCGAACGGGGCGTTCGTGTCCCAGGTATGCCGCTTCAAATGAACCGCGAATAAAATGTCCTGCACGATGTCCTCGGATTGGTCGACCGGCTGGCCGGCGCGCGCCAAGCCACGGCGCGCCCCTGCTCTCAGGACCGGCGTCACGGCCTTGAGGAGGCGGTGATATGCGGCGTTGTCCCCGGCATTGGCCGATCGCATCAGATCGGTCCACTCGTCTTCGCGTCCGCGCACGCGCGCTCCTATCCAGACAATTCGCTTCTGTTCCTAAAGTGTTACGGGCAGGAACGGCAATCACGCAATCGTGAACAGGCTACTTGAGGGCCTCGCCACACTTCCATTCTTGGCCCTTTTTAAGGCAAGGGATCATAAGATTCCCTTTTTCTGCCGTCCTGTGGCCATTCCGCACCGGTCTGTTCCCCTTGCTGGAGGCTCTGGCAAAAGGGGAAATTGCCATGCGGATAAGGAGTGCAGGATTGGCGGCGCTGGTCGCTGCTGCCGGAATCTGGATGAGTTTCTCTGGCGCGCCAGCAATGGCTGCGAAATCAAACGCCAAGACGGCGAAGCCTGCCGCTCAGACCAGCACGTCAGCCGATCGGCCGATCGTTCTGTCGAAATTCAAGAAACAGCGCGCCCACGCTGCGAGGAAATCCCGAGCGGCCCAGACGAAACACGCCAGGAAAGCGGCGTCCAAGGTATCGTCAAAAACCAAAGTTCTCGCGAAAAAGTCTGCCGACAAGCCGGAGGCCGCAGAGAACAAGGCCGCCGATGCGAGCAAGAGTGAATTGCCGGCGTCGGTGGCCAATGCCCGCGCCCAGGCGCTGGCCGCTGACCAGGCACGGAATATTGCCGCTCTCGACAGCACCGACATTGCTGTTGTGGATGGCATCCAACTCGCGGCAGATGATCCGGCGGGCAGCGAAGCCCCTACTCTTGTGAACAATACGACCGTTGCCCAGGACACCACCGCCGCGCCTGCTGTGTCTCCGCCGCCAACTCCGGCCCCCAGCAACAAGATCGTCCGGCCGGTACCGTCGGGAGACAAGCCGGTGTTCAAGACAGGTGACAGCGATCCCTGGAGTAAAACCTCGCTGATCGGAAAGATCTTCATCGCCTTCGGAGGCTTGCTGACGCTGGCATCGGCCGCCCGCCTGATGATCTCCTGACGCAAACGCCTTCTGCATCAAACGCAAACGCCGGCCGCACGCCCCGCGAACCGGCGTTTTTGTTGCATAGGTGACGTTCAGTTCTGGCATCGCGGTCTTGCACAGCTTCGCCCCGAAAGGCACATTGCGGCCAATGGCGCGCCACGCGCGCCGATTTTCATACATCCTCTGGGGGCGAAACATGGCGGCATTCGAACACATCATCGTTGAGAACAAAGGCGCGGTCGGCATCGTGCAAATCAACCGCCCTAAAATGCTCAATGCCCTCTCCTTCGATGTCTTCAGCGAAATCGCGACGGCCATCGACGACCTCGAGGAAGATGATGCCATCGGATGCATCGTGGTGACCGGCAACGAAAAGGCGTTCGCCGCCGGCGCCGACATCAAGGAAATGCAGCCGAAGAAGTTCATCGACATGTTCAACCAGGATTTCATGGACATCGGCGGTGATCGCGTCGCGACCTGCAAAAAGCCGACCATCGCGGCGGTCAGCGGCTATGCACTCGGCGGCGGCTGTGAACTCGCCATGATGTGCGACATCATCATCGCATCCGATACCGCCAAATTCGGGCAGCCGGAGATCACCCTCGGCACCATTCCGGGCCTTGGCGGCACGCAGCGACTCACGCGCGCCGTCGGCAAGTCCAAGGCGATGGACCTCTGCCTGACCGGACGCATGATGGATGCGGCGGAAGCTGAACGCTCAGGCCTCGTCAGCCGTATTTTCCCGGTCGATAAGCTGATGGAAGAAGTTCTGGCGATTGCCGAGAAGATCGCATCGATGTCGCAGCCTGCGGCCGCGATGGCCAAGAGTGCGGTCAATCGCGCGCTGGAAACAACCCTCGCCGAAGGCATGAATGTCGAAGGCGATCTATTCCACGCCACCTTTGCGCTCGAAGACCGCTCCGAGGGTATGGCCGCCTTCATCGAGAAGCGGAAGCCGAACTTCAGGAATCGCTGAGAGTCGATTTATCCACGCTCGTCATTCCGGGACGCGCTCGCTACGCGAGCGCTCTGGAATGGCGGGTGGATTAACGGCTTCGCAACAACGCTGCGCTGACCAGCGATCGATAGAGCCGATCGGTAAATGATGCAGGCCGGTCAAGCTGAAGCCGTGCAAGACAGGCAGCCGTGTCCGCATCCGGCGGCCCGGCGCGAAAGCCCTGCCAGGCTAGCTCAAGCAAACTGAATTTGCTGGCGGTCGCTTCTTTGAGAATCTGAAGGGCCGGGATCAACCGTTGCTCGACATCGGTGAAATCGCTGCCGAACGGAAACATGGGGAGTAAACCCGCATCGCGCGATGGCTTCAAGGCCGCGGTCACACGATCCGGGAAATTCTCGCGATGCCCGGCGGGGATTTCATAGGTCTTTGACAGCTTGCCTGCATCCTTGGCCTGCCGCATCAGTTCGGGTTGGAAGCGCGAGTCCGCGACGCACAGCATCGCCGCGATGACATCGGCGTCCGATTTGCCCCAGAGGTCGGCGACGCCATACTCGGTGATGATAACATCGCGCAGGTGACGCGGAATCGTGGTGTGGCCATAGGACCAGCGGATATTCGAGGCCGCTGTCTTGCCGGAACCCCGCGTCGATTCGAGTGTCAACATCGAGCACGCGCCTTCAAGCGCAAATGCCTGCGCCACGAAATTATACTGACCACCGACACCGCTGACGACCTGCCCCGTATCCAGACCGTCCGAGATCGCAGCGCCCATCAGGGTCTCCATCATCACATTGTTGACGAAGCACGCATCGGCGCGCGCACGCCGCTTGGCGTCCTCGTCGCCATAGAGCTGGTTGGTGAAAGACACCGGGACCATCTGGATACGTTTGATCCGCTCGGGGGTCATCTCGCGCAGAGTCCGGTAAAAGGATGTAGGCCCGAGGAAAAAAGCCGCGTGCAGCAATGCGCCATCGACTTCGCGCTTCAACACTCCGGCGTCGATCAGCGCAAGAAACGCTTCGACGAACATTTCGCTGACGCCGTAAAGACCCGCCGTAAACGGGCTCGCTTCGCGCGGCGGTTGCGCGGGCGCAAGCCGCGACATGATCTCGTGATAAGCCGCATTGTCGCGATGACGAACGATCAGGCTTTGCGCCAGCGCATCGCCAACCTGTCCGATACCGATTTGCAGGGTTCCGCCATCACGTATCAGTCCCGCGGAATGAAGCCCGATTGCATACTTCGTATCAGAGACCGGCTCCGAGGGCGGAGCAAACAGGGGAAAGTCGGTTTCCGGACTGTCAAGCACCGCGTGGAATTCGTCCGCAGCCAGATCGCCCTGCCCCGGCATGAAAGGCAGCTCGGAGTTCACCTGCGCCACGATCTTGAAGCCAATGCGGCCCTCGGCACGCGCCTTCATGAGGTCGAGCGTCGTGTCGGTGTTGCTGCTCAGGCTATAGCGTGTCTGGCCGTCGATAACGCGTTTGGCTACCAATTGCGCGATCACATTGACGCCGCGTGTCAGAAGGTACGACGACGCGTGGGTATAGTTGGCCGAGATGTAGTGTTGCTGCGGATAGGCGTTGCCGAGCCATTTTCCTGCCAGGAAGAAAAACTCGATGACTTCGATGTTCGGCGGCAGTGTTTTGGCATGCAGCGCCTTCGCGTAATCCAGATCGGGATACCCGCCGAACAGGCGATCAATCACGGGCCCGATGAATCGCCGCTCGAGATCAGCGGATGGCGTCGGCTTCTCCAGCGTCAGAGCCGTGAAAATGGTCAGATGAATCGAGCGGTCGCTTGCCGCGCGCTGGTATAGAGCATTGACGATATGGTTGGCCTTGCCGAGTCCCAGCGGCAAACCAACCACCAGCCTGGTTCCGACCTCGCGAATAATGTCGTCCGCGATCGCCTCTGGGTCGGAAAAGATTCTTGGCATCAGATGTCTGTCGATCCACTGCGCCCGGACAAGCTGCCGGAAGGCCACACGGGAGGGCGCGGCAGATTGCTCTCGATGGGACTTGCTGCTGCTAATTTCACTGCAGAGCGTTGATCGGTCAAGAAATTACCGCTCGCCGCGACAACAAATCAGTGCACATTCGCCGAAATTCCATGTCCGGTTTGTCGGCACCAACGTGAGGGTATTGACGTCACGACCGTGGCGGCCATTCCGCTGCGTCCGCGGTGAGGTCTGCCGCTGTGAAGCCGTTATCGACCACCAAGCCCCCGTGAGGTCCAGAGATCCGAGAGAATGTCGCGAGATGACGGCATAGGCGCCTCCGGCAGAAATGGCCGCAAAGCATCGCCTGGACAGCGCGTCGTATCAAGAATGTTTAATGGAAATCCCGCGAACGCGGCAAAATACGTACATTGCGCGGATGGCGCACCTTCTGCGCGGGATTGTCGGGATGCGCACGGCGATCATCCTCCAGCGGTTCGATGACATCCGCACCGGGAGGGATCGGATGTTTTCGACCGAGCGCATCGTTGGCGAGACTCATCAGATCATGAGAGCGATCCAGCAAACGCTCTGCCACCAGATGAACCACCTTCTCCGGGCTGCTCTGAATGGTCCCCTGCACCTCGATCAGCCGCGCGCCCATCACTTCCTTGCGGAATTTTTCCATCACCTTGGGCCACACCACGATATTGGCGATGCCTGTCTCGTCCTCCAGCGTCATGAAGACGACGCCCTTGGCGCTGCCTGGGCGTTGCCGCACCAGCACGACGCCGGCGCAACGGACGCGCTGCTTGTCGCGGGCATCTGCAATCGCCTCACACGCCACCACGCCCTCCTGCGCCAACATCGGCCGGAGGAATTCCATCGGATGTCCCTTCAAAGACAGCCTGATGGTTTGATAATCCGCCACCACCTGCTCCGGTAGCGGCATGACGGGCAGCGGCTGTCCCTGTTCATCCGGCTGCTCCCGCGCCGCCATCGTATCGAACAACGGCAATGACACATCATCCGGCAGACGTCGCACCGTCCACAAGGCTTCGCGCCGATCAAGACCGAGCGAGCGGAACGCATCCGCATCAGCCAGCAGGATCAGCGCGCGCTTCGGCAGCCGTGTTTCGCGGGCGAAGTCTTCCAGCGAGGCGAACGGCTTTCGCGCCCGCGCCGCAACGATCCGCTGATCCCAGTAGTCCTTGCGTGGCTTTTTCTCAGATTTTCCGAACTTCTCGGGAAGCCTGTCATCGACATCGAACACCTCGAAGCCGTCGATCTGGCGGAAGCCGAGCCGCATTGCGTGATACTTGCCGCCCCGCTCTTCCAGAGTGTTCTCACCAAAGCTGAACGACACGTCGATCTCGCGCACCTCGACATGATTTTTGCGGGCATCACCGACGATCTGCGCGGGCGCATAAAATCCCATCGGCTGTGAATTCAACAGCCCGCAGCAAAAGGCGTCGGGATGATAATGCTTGAGCCATGACGACACATAAACCAGCTGCGCGAAAGCAGCCGCGTGGCTTTCGGGGAATCCGTAACTGCCGAACCCCTTGATCTGATCGAAACAGCTCACCGCAAATTCGGGATCGTAGCCGCGCGCGATCATGCGATCGACCATGCGCCTTTCGAATTTCGGCATGGTGCCGACATTACGGAATGTCGCCATCGCGCGGCGCATGCCGTTGGCTTCTTCAGAGGTGAACTCCGCAGCCTGCATGGCGATGCGCATCGCCTGCTCCTGAAACAACGGCACGCCAAGCGTTTTATACAACACGTCCTTTAACTCATTCTTGTTGCCTCCCTTTGGATACGGATACTCGATCTCTTCCGGTTTCATCTGCCTGCGCTTCAGATAAGGATGCACCATGTTGCCCTGGATCGGCCCCGGCCGAACGATGGCGACTTCGATCACGAGATCATAGAAGGTGCGCGGCTTCAGCCGCGGCAGCATGTTCATCTGCGCGCGGCTCTCGACCTGAAACACGCCGAGAGATTCGCCTCGACACAGCATGTCGTAGACCTCCGGTCTCTCCTTCGGAATCGTGGCGAGTTCCCAACTCTCTCCCTTATGCTCCGCGATCAGATCGAAGCATTTTCGGATGCAGGTCAGCATGCCGAGCGCAAGCACATCGACCTTCATCATGCGTAGCGCGTCGATATCATCCTTATCCCACTCGAT
>JAGVII010000106.1 GCA_020056155.1 Afipia sp. | reverse complement strand
TGGCTCTCGGCAACGGGGCTCTCCGCCCGGATCGCACCTCCATGCGCTTCCATAATGCCCTTGGCAATGGCAAGCCCAAGGCCGGTCCCCTGCCCGCCATCGGTGCTCGCATTCAGGCCGCTCCCCTTTACGAAGCGGTCGAAGATACGCGGAAGAACATCGGCGGCAATGCCAAGCCCGTTGTCCGTCACGCACAGGAATATCTCACTGTCTCCCGCCACGGCATCAATGACGATATGGCTGTGGGGCGGAGTGTGCAGCACCGCATTGGCGACGATATTGCCGACGGCCTGTTCGATCAGGATTGCGTCGGCGCGCACCAGCGGCAGATCGGCCGGCAATTCGATCGCCAGCGATTGGCGAGCCCCTCGGCGGCGCGCTGCGCTGACGACACGCGCGACGATGTCGCGCAAATCGATCCAGTCGTCACGCAACTCAAGCGCACCCGCGTCGATCCGCGTGATCGCCAGCAGGTTGCGCACCATCTCGTCGAGGCCCTCAGTCTCCTGCCTGATCTGCCCGAGCAGGTCTTTCTTGGACGCCGCATCGAGTTTGTCGCCATAATCGAGAAGACTCGTCGCAGACCCGAGTATCGATGACAGCGGCGTGCGGAAATCATGGGAAATCGAAGCCAGCAAGGTATTGCGGACCCGCTCGGCTTCGGCGGCGGTCTTGGCATCGACCATTTCGCCGGCCAGCGATGCCCGCTCAAGCGCCGCCGCCGCCTGCCCGCACAGGGTATCCAGCAAGGCGCGCTCCTCGGAGTCGAGCGGCGGCGCATCCTTTTCCGTCGCAACGCCAATGGTCCCCAGCACCTTGTTGCCGATCCTGAGCGGTGTGAAAAGCCATGGGATGATCGGAAGCGTTCCGGTGTTCCTGCCGGCGGGTTCGGCGTGATTGTAGGCCCACCGCGCGGCGGTCATCGCCGCGGCGTCGAGTTCGTCTTCCGGCGGCCAGGCCGCCGTTAGCGCCACATCGTCATCCTTCGCCAGCAACACCACGACCGGCCGCCTCAAACTGGTGTGAATCTCGCTCGCCGCGCCCTCCGCGACATCACCCGAGCCGGCCAACCCCGACAGCCGCCGTGTGAACTCATACAACCGCCGTGTCGCCCGCATGCGATCCGCCGAAATTCGCGCCTGCTCGCGAACCCTGGCCGCCATGGCGGCGCTGGCGATCGCGACAACGAGAAAGATAACCAGCGCCAGCAGTTCGTAAGGCTCGGCAACGGTCAGGGTGTGAAGCGGTGAAATGAAAAAGAAATTGTAGGCGAGAAACGACAGGAGCGACGCATAGATCGCCGGCCAGATCCCGAAGTTCATCGCGCTGAACAGTACCGCCAGCAAGAACACGATCGACAGGTTCGGAATCGGCGTCAGCCTCGTCAGAACCTCGCCCGCCGCCACCGCCCCGCCGACCGCGGCAGTGGCATAGAGGAAATGAACCGAATTCAGCTTCTCGGTGAACCAGCGCCGCCGCGGCCGGGGCGGTGGCGCGGCGGCATCGGCCTCCCGCGCGACCAGATGAATGGCAATGTCCTGGGTCCGCCGCACCAGTTCGTGCGGAAGCGAGCGCCGCAGCAATTCGTTGATGAAGCCCCCACGCGCCCGGCCAACCACAATCTGGGTAACGTTTTCGAACTTCGCGAACCGCAGCAGTTCAGCCGGCAGGTCAGTGCCGGTCAATGTCTGGGTGTCGGCTCCGAGGCTCTCGGCAAGCTTCATGATCTCGTCCAGCCGCTGGCGCGCGACACTGTCGATATAGGCACCCGGCCGCTCCACCGTTACGGCGATCCAGGGCGCATCCATCAGATCGGCGAGACGCTTGGCTGCCCGCACGACGCTCGGTGAGATCTGGTCGGGCCCGACACAGGCAAGAATGCGCTCGCCCGCTGCCCAGGGCCCCTCTATCGCCTGCGCCTGCATGCTTTCGATGAGAGCGGCATCGACACGCTCCGCCGCCCGCCGCAGCGCGAGTTCGCGCAGCGCCGTGAGATTCTGCGGCTTGAAGAAGTTGTCGACGGCGCGAGCGGCGGTATCCTGAACGTAGATCTTGCCTTCAGCCAGACGTCTCAGCAGTTCGTCCGGCGGAAAATCGACCAGCACGACTTCATCGGCCTTGTCGAAAACCTTGTCCGGCACGGTCTCGCGCACCCGCACCTTGCTGATCTTCTGAACAACGTCGTTGAGGCTTTCCAGATGCTGGATGTTCAGCGTCGTCCAGACGTTGATCCCTGCCCGAAGCAGTTCGTCAATATCCTGCCAGCGCTTGGGATGGCGGCTGCCGGGAACGTTTGTGTGTGCGTACTCATCGACCAGAAGAAGATCCGGTCTGCGCGCGAGCGCCGCATCGAGATCGAATTCGCGCATCACCTGATTGCGGTAGACGATCGGCTTTCGCGGCAGCACCTCGAAATCGTCGATGAGCTGTTCGGTTTCCCGCCGGCCGTGCGTCTCGATCAGCCCGGCGGCAATATCCTTACCTCCGGATTTCTCACTGCGCGCGGCCGTGAGCATCGCGTAGGTCTTGCCGACACCGGGGGCCGCGCCGAGGAAAATCTTCAGTCGTCCCCGCCCTTCCTTGCCTGCGAGGGCCAACAAAGCGTCAGGTGAGGCTCTCTTCGTCTCCTCGCTGGACATTCAACTCCTCGGCGGCTGCACTTAGGGACCCATCTTATCCATCGCAAGGTTTAGCT
>JAGVII010000496.1 GCA_020056155.1 Afipia sp. | reverse complement strand
GTGCAGCAGCAGGCTGGCGCTGAAGAAGCCCTTGTCGAAAACAGTGAGGGAATGGTCTGGCACCTGATCCAGCAGGCCTTTGGCGTAGAGCATCTCGTTTTTGCCGTAAATCCCGACCGCCGCATCGCGCACCAGATGCGTAGCCAGAGCTGTCAGCGTCAGAAGCCGCAATTGCGGGTAACTTGCAACAACTGCGCATTTCGGTAAAACGGGACACTTGTTTCAGTAAGTCGCGGACAGCGGTTTCACTAATTCCGGGACAGCAGCGGTTGGCCGATTTTCGCCTGCCTGGTTGATGTCATGAAGGATTGATTTCGGCATTTTCAGCGCCGGTCAAGAGGGACGGTGTTTTTTGCCGTCTCATGCTGTCGCCTTCAAGCGTTATGCGATGAGCATTGTGGATGATCCTGTCGAGGATGGCATCGGCGATTGTCGGTTCTCCGATCATGTCGTGCCACTGTGGCACGGGAAGCTGGGCGGTGATGAGCGTCGATTTTCTGCGATAGCGCTCTTCGAAGATTTCCAGGAGATCGAGCCTTTGCTGATCGGTAAGTGTGTGGGTGCCCCAATCATCAAGGATCAGCAACTGGACGCGGGCGAGTTTGTCGATGAGACGTGGAAAGCGTCCGTCGAGCCGGGCAAGGCCCATGTCTTCGAAGAGGCGCGGCATGCGCAGATAGAGGATGGAATGATCGAGCCGGGCTGCTTGTCGACCGAAGGCGCAGGCAAGCCAGGTCTTTCCCGTTCCCGTCTGGCCGGTGATAATCATGTTCTCATGCGCTTTCAGCCAGGCCCCTTGCGCAAGCGACAAAGTGTTGCGGCGGTCGAGACCACGTTTGGCGGCAAAGTCGATATTCTCGATGCAGGCGTCTGGAAAGCGCAGCTTTGAAGCGGCAAGCCGATTGGTCAGGCGCTTGTCGGATCGCAGAGCCGCTTCCCGATCGAGCATCAAGCCGAGCCATTCGTCACGGCTGAGATCGTTGGCATTGCTCTGATCGGTGAGTTCCCGGTAGGCGGTTGCCATTCCGGCAAGGCCAAGAGCTTGCATCTGGTTGAGGGTTGGATGGGTAAGCATGGGTCTTTCCTTTCCTTCACTGATAATAGGAACTGCCGCGAATGTTGGTGTGCAGCGGTGTTGGCTTTGCCGGCTCGGCTTGAGGTTTGGTCTTGTCCAAACCGGACTTGAGAATGGCGGCGACCGAGGAATAGGTGATCGCATTGATGACCAGTGCCCGCTCACAGGCGGCTTCCAGCCGATCTGGCTGGTAACGGCGGGCAAGGGAGAGAACCCCGAAGGCGGAGCGATATCCTTGTTCCGGATGAGGACGATCGCGCATCATCCGCTCGACCAGAATGGCGGTGTTTGAGCCGATCTTTGCCGCCTGGCTCAAAAGCTTCGCCGGTGTCGTGTTGGCATAGCGCTGGTGGGATTTGGGCATGTGCTCGTTGACCGTGACATGCCCGGATCGTTGGGAGCGCCTGATATGGCTGGCGACGCGCTGATGATCGAGGAATATCTCGACCACGCGATGGCTCAGGCGCACATCGACCTGCCGGCCGATCAGGCGATGCGGGACGGAATAGAAGGTCCTATCGACCTCGACATGGTAGTCGGGATGGACCTTGGCCGATTTCCATTCCGCATAGTCGAATGGTGTTGCCGGCAGTGGAGCAAGCGCCGTTCTTTCCACCGCCTCGAATAGTTCACGGCGCGACTTGCCGATGTGACGCATGGGGCGGTTGTTCAGATCGTCGAGGAGAACCATGATTGCGATGTTCAGATCGGCCAGGCTGAAGAAGCGCCGGTTCCTGAGCCGGGCCAGTATCCACCGCTCGACGATCAGCACAGCGCCTTCAACTTTAGCCTTGTCGCGCGGCTTGCGGCTTCTGGTCGGCAGGATGGTCGTGTCGTAATGCTCGGCCATGGCGGCAAAAGTGGCATTGATCGTCGGCTCGAACCACAGTGCCTTGGCAACGCCCGCCTTCAGGTTGTCGCAGACGATCGCTTTCGTCACGCCACCGAAGAAGCTCATCGCCCGTTCCTGGCCCTCGATCCAGTCCGGCAGTTTCTGGCTAAAGCTGGCATAGGCGAATGTCAGCGACGAGGCGGCCAGCACCGCCACGAAGATTTGCGCCGAATGGATAATCCCGGTCGAAGGATCGATGATGGCAACGGTGTGCCCGGCATAATCCGTCTGCATCACAGCGCCCGCTTCATGGCGATTGCGAAAGGTCGCGTGAGCACGGCGCTCGAAGACAGCGAACCGATCGCAGAACCAGGTGTAGCCGTAACCATGAGGATGACTGGCCCGGTATTCCTGCCACAGCAGCGTCAGCGTCACACCCTTTCGCTTCAGCTCGGCAGATACACGCGGCCAATCCGGCTCGTCCAAATCCTGCGGCGGGCGGCCGACGCGTCGGAACAAATGCCGCTCCAGAACGGCATCATCGTCAAAGCCGGCAGGTAACGGCCAGACCGAAAGTCCTGTCTCCCGCGCCCGCAGCAAATAGGTCGAAACGGATGTCTTGCTGATCTTCAGCCGTTCCGACACGGCGCGAACCGAAAGCCCCTGCTCATAGGTCAGACGCAGTATCGATCGTATATCTTTCACTGTCGTTCGTCTCGCTTGCTTCCGTCTCGGCATGGCACCTCTCAACACAATGATGAGGAGCCAAAATGCCAGAATGGCGCTTGCGAAAATCGACCTCTAAATCCACTCCCGAGACTGTCCCGGAATTAGCGGAATCGCTGTCCCGTATTTACTGAAATCGCTGTCCGCGAATTACCGGAATCGCTGTCCCGGATTTAGTGAAACACGCAATCTGGCATAGGCGATGCATTTGTCGAGCAGCCAGACATTCAGCTCCTCCAGGCTTTTGACCCTGAGGCGCGGTGTGAAGAAGCGCTCGCGAACAAGACCCACCTGGTTCTCGACCTGGCCTTTCTCCCAGCCTGACGCTGGTGTGCAAGCGACCGGTTGAACAAGATAATGGCTGCACATCTGCAGAAAACGCCTGTTGTATTGCCGCTCCTTGCCGACGAACACGGTCTCGACCGCCGTCTTCATGTTGTCGTAGATGCCGCGCGTGCAGGTGCCGCGGAAGAAGGCAAACGCCTTGTC
>JAGVII010000467.1 GCA_020056155.1 Afipia sp. | reverse complement strand
GACTTCCTGCTCAACCAGAGCCGGTTGTTCGCCGTGGATGGCGACGACATCACCATGTGGTCGTCGAACGCCGACCTCAACGGTGGCCAGGGCGCCAAGACCACGCCGAACTTCCCGCCGGTCATCGTGCGCCTCAACGAGGACATGATCCCGACGACGGATCGCACTGGCGCCACCACCGGCGCGGGCATCGCCTCTTTCCCATCGAAGGACCCGCGCAAGCGCTCACTCATCTCGCTCCTGGCCCCGCGCGGCACGGTGGATGCCGGCGACGCCGGCGTGCGCTCGGCCGGCGACATCAGCGTCGCCGCGTTGACCATCGCCAATGCCGACAACTTCCGCGCGTCCGGCAATGTCTCCGGTCTTCCCACCCTCGTAGCGCCGAACATTGGCGGCCTCTCCGAAGCATCGAACGCAGCCGGCCAAGCCGCAAAGCAGATTGGCGAGCAGAAGCAGGAAGGCCAGGCACAACCCTCGATCATCATCGTCGAGGTGCTGGGCTTCGGCGGAAGCGGCGCAGAAAGCAGCACACCAACCCCGACCGGCGTCGCTTCGACGAGCAACAACGGCCAACAAAAGAAGAGAGAGTGAGGCGCGCGCCCGCATTGATGCAACGGCAAAGCGCGCCAGGCGCTCTGCCGTTGACGCATGCCCAGAATCGCACGTCCATTTTGTCGACAGCCGACATGACGCACGCCCTCCAACACCCAACCAACCGCAATGCGGAGGCCTGCGAAAAGCTCCTGTTGCTTCTTTCTGATGCGGCTGCCGATTTGCGCGCGCACGACGTCAGCAACGGCATCGACTGGCGAGCGATCCGCATCGGCCCATTGTTCTCCGAGCGAGTTCGCGTGAAGGCAACAACGGGAGATATGCGGGTGAGTGACGACGCGGGTACAATCTGTGGAACAGTTAAAGCCTGCACTGGACTGGTCATCAAGCGATTGCCCGGTGGCGGCCCTGTCCTCGAGGCTGGCACGCGATGCCGCCTCAACGAACTGGGGCGGCAACGAAGCCCCAAGCTCGCGACCAAGATCGGCAGGATCTTGCGACGGGCGCGCAACACAAGACAGTACCATGTTCTGTGGGACGGCAATGTCACGCCCGTTACGCTCCATCGCACCTATATCGAGCCGCTTTCAGGCGAGGAGCAGATTCTGCGCAGGCTCCCCGGGACGCCGGTGCGCGCGGATCTCCCCAACTTGTCCAAGGCAGGCTGATGCGTGTCCGGATTGCAGCACTCGCCATTTTCATGTTGCTTGCGACGGCTGACGTGCAAGCACGCGTCTCGATCGTCGTGGACAAGAACAGCCAGACCATGACCGTCGCCGTCGATGGCGTCGAGCGCTATCAATGGCCAGTCTCGACCGGCAATCCATCACACGAGACGCCGAATGGCCAATTCCGCACTTTCCGAATGGAGGAGGATCACTATTCGAAGGAATTCGATGATGCGCCGATGCCGCATTCGATTTTCTTCACCAAATCGGGCCACGCCATTCATGGCACCGACTCCGTCGACCGTCTCGGCTCGCCCGCCTCGCATGGTTGCATCAGGCTCTTACGCGAAAACGCTTCAACACTGTTCGCGCTTGTTCAAAGCGAGGGCGTGCTCAACACGACAGTTGAACTTTCAGGGTCGTCAAAAGTCGCCCTTGCAAACAATCCCCGGTCGCCATCCCGCGCCGCAACTGCGCCCCGCGAGATCCCATGCGCTGACGCCGCCTCCAGCAATCCCGCCGAACAGCCTCAAGGAGCCGCACGCGCTGCCGGGCAGCAAGCCCAGCCACAGCGAACTGACGACGGTTACACTGATCCAACCGGCAGACGCTCGGCAGGACAACATGATCTTGCCCCACGCGGCCATCGGCCTGCCGGGAACACAAAGAGCCGTTCATCCCCTGACCGCCAAACCCGTAGTTTTTTTTCATTTCTGGACTAGTTTCAACATCGTTCGATCTAAACGTGCCGTTCATGTTGCGGAAGCACGTGAGCAACCGAAGATGTTCGATCAGCGGCGGACACCGGCGCCGAACTGCACAAATTTCTTGGATTAGGAGTCTTGGGCACACCGTTATTCGGCATGCTCGACTGCGTCACTTGGCTCGTCACGGCCGGTCGCCGTCGAAGTCTAGCCATCCGGCTGCTTAGACGGCTCAGGGTCAGGTGTTCGTATGCTTTC
>JAGVII010000809.1 GCA_020056155.1 Afipia sp. | reverse complement strand
GACAAGACCGTTCCGGTGATCTGCTTCTGCTCGCACATGGACACCTCGCCCGACTGCACCGGCAAGGACGTCAAACCGCAGATCGTGAAAAACTATCGCGGCGGCGACATCGTGCTGCCCGCCGATCCCGCGCAGGTGATCCGCGTCAGCGATAACCCGGCGCTTGCGGACCAGATCAGCAACGACATCGTCACCACCGACGGCACCACCCTGCTCGGCGCGGACAACAAGGCCGGCGTCGCCGAGATCATGGACGCGGCGCAAATCCTGATCGCCAATCCGCAGATCAGGCACGGCGCCATCAAGATCCTGTTCACGCCGGACGAGGAAATCGGACGCGGCGCCGACAAGGTCGACCTCAAGAAACTCGGCGCCGCCTTCGGCTACACCATCGACGGCGAAAGCGCGGGCCACCTCGAGGACGAGACGTTCTCGGCCGACGGCGTGACCATCACCATTCAGGGCGTCAGCATTCACCCCGGCTTCGCCAAGGGCAGGATGGAGCACGCGCTCAAGATCGCGTCCCGCATTGTCGACCGGCTGCCGAAAGACCTTGCGCCGGAAACCACCGAAGGCCGCGAAGGCTTTATCCATCCGGTCGGACTCGAAGGCGGCCTCGACAGCGCCACGCTGTCGCTGATCGTGCGAGATTTCACCGAACAGGGCCTGAAGGACAAGGAAGCGCTGCTCGAGGACATCGTGCGCGGCGTCATGAAGGACTTTCCGCGCTCGTCCTACACGTTCGAGGTCCAGCAGCAGTACCGCAACATGAAGGAGGTGCTCGACCGCCACCCCGAAGTGGTCGAGTACGCGCTGGAAGCGATCGGACGCGCGGGCCTCCAGCCGGTTCTCAGCAGCATCCGCGGCGGCACCGACGGATCGCGCCTGTCATTCATGGGGCTGCCCTGCCCCAACATCTTCGCCGGCGAGCACGCGTTCCACTCGCGCCTCGAATGGGTCAGCGTTCAGGACATGGAAGCGGCGGTGCGCACCATCGTGCATCTCGCGGCGATCTGGGAGGAAAAGGCATGATCCGGACTTTCAACCTTCTCGGCGCGTTGCTGGCGCTTGCGCTGCTCGTGCCGCCGGTCGCATACGCCCAGGAGCAACGCTTCGACATCACGGTGACGGCGGATGCCACGAAGACCAACGGCAGCCCGTGGGACGGCGTGCCGCGGCTCGGCAACTCAAAGCTCAACCTCAACGCGGCGCCCGATATCGCGGTGTGCCTCGTGCGCGCCAATGCGAAGCCGGATTGCCTGTGGAGGCCGCAGGGCCGCCGCCTGCTCTCGCTGTGCCAGAACGCCTGGACCTGCAAGTTCACCAATGCCGCGCTGGCGCCCCTGCCAATCGGGCTGGTGTTCGTCGATATCGATGCGCGCAACCATGACATCATCGACGTCGCCATTCTCACCGATCGCGACGATCCGAAAGCCAACAACGAGATCGCGGACTCGTTGCGCACCGCCATGACGGTGCTGACGCCGAACCGTTCCGAGGACACCAAGGAGCACCTCGTTCGCGACGCGAAGCTGCTCGCCCTCGCCGACTGTGCAGGCGGAAAGCCATGCCGCCTGACCCGGTCGCAGTTCATCCTGACGAATAAGTAGCGGGGCGGCGTTTCGGGGCGGCTATACGGGTTTTCAGCGAAGGCCCATACGCTCGAATTTGTTCCTCTGACGAAGCCACGCTCCGGCGATCGCTACTCCATACATGACGAGACACACAACCATGATGATCAAATAAGCCAGAAGAACTAGACCGTCTCCCGGTCCGGGCCCAATAGCAAGCGTTGGATCAGCAACTTCTCTGAGGTGAATAGACAGATAAGGAAGAAAGAGGAGCGCAAGGACAACAGCAACGTGGACCATCCATCGAAAGTGATACAATAAGGCCGCGATTGTTGCCCCTATCGTGCAGATCGCAATCGGAGCTAGCGGCAACCATGAATACTGGGCCAGCAGGACTTCGTTAGTGGTCATCGCCGACCTGTTCTATTTTCAGTGGGCGGCCATTTTCGACTTGAAAAGTTGCCCCTTCAAACGGAAAAGTTCGCGGATCGACAAGGCCAGCATCAGAGGACCGCAATTCCAAAGTAAAACGGCAGCGCTATTGAGCGGAGGAAAGCTCTGTGGCTCCGATCTAAGCGCGAAACCCAAAAGAAGAATAGCTGAAATAAGCCCGATG
>JAGVII010000613.1 GCA_020056155.1 Afipia sp. | reverse complement strand
TGACAGATCAGGATAACACTCAGGCTGGCGATCATGACGGCTCCGAAGCAGGATACACGCCGCATATCACGCGAGCGGGCGCGCCGCTGTCAATCGCGGCACACGCGCACCATCATTGCTGCGAGCGCCGATAAAGGTCGGCGACGTTCTTCCAGATCGTATCCTTGAGCTGGTTCACGGCCGGCCCCTCGAGAACGACCGGCGGTGCTGTGCGCTTGATGCAGCCTTCAACCAGCCGCATCACCCAGACTTCGCCGTCGGTGTAATAGAGATCGCCCTCGCCGTTGCGTCCGCGCAGCGTCGGGCCGACCCCGGCCACGGTGTAGCGTGCCTCGATCATCCCGGCGGCCCGCAGATCGGCTTCGATCAGCTGCCGCTCGGCATCGACATCCGGCGCGATGTGATGCGTAACCGCGCCGGTATAGCGGCTGAACCCGACGCTGCGGTCGAACGTCACCGCGCCAAGCCAGACCGGGCGTCTTTCTTCGCCGTCTTTCAGGACCATCCACAACCGGATGTGATGTCGCTTGTCAGCGCTTTTGCCCACCGGCTTCTCGAAGGCAAGATCTTCGCGGCGGCCATTGTAGAACAGCGGACTCACCGGCGCGTTGGGATAGGGCCGGTCCAGCAGCACGCTGCCCGATATTTCCACAGAGGAGCGCCATGTGATCGGGTCGGCGGGAACCCATCCCGCCTCGCGCATGGCACAAAGTACGTCGTTCGACGATCCGACCAGCCCGACATTGAGCGGATCGGCAGGAATGCCCTGTGCCGTGGCCGTTACCATCGGCAGGCCGTCGAGTTTTTTCTGATGCTCGTAGTGCCGCCAGAACGACGGCAGCAGCAGATAGGCGATCGCGCCATAGACGGCGAGAACAGCAACAAGCGCGACGAACACCCGCTTCATGACGCGCCCGGACCGCCGCGCTGAACCAGCCGGGCTTCACGCGTCCGGCTGATCCGCGGATGGTCTGTCAATGTCAGCCTTTCAGCCGCTTGTTGCATTCGCTGTAGTAGCCGCCGCCCTTCTGGATCCATTTCAGACCACCGTTGGCATTGGTAGCCTTGTTGGCGTTGTACTGATCGACGCAGGTGTGCATACGCGCCTTGCTTGCCTTCTCGTTGGAGTATTTCGGTGCAACGGCGCTCGGGAACACCGCAGCACCCGCAGCGGCCGGCTTCGCCGCCTCGGCGGCCTTTGGCACTTCCTTCGGAGCGGCGGCTACCTTTGGCGCCGCCTTGGGAGCAGCCGTTGTCCCAGCCGCCGACTTCGCCTCGGCGCCGCACTGCGCCTTGCGGAAATCATTCCACTTCTGGTCGCCCAGCGTGCCCGCGGTCTTCGCAGCCTGATACTTGGCACTGCACTCTTGGGCGGTCAGGGCCTGCGCCGGCGTTGCGGCGAAACCTGCCGCTCCGGTCAGCAGCGCCGCGCAAAAAAGATTGGCTCGGATTGTCATCGAACTCTCCTGAAAAGGGATATCGAAAGCAGCACATCCTAGCCGACGCCGACCTGCATTCAACGCATCGCCGCCCGCGGCGCGAAAAAATAATGAAGGACCGGAGCCTTTCGCGCTGCAACGCTCGTTGAGCGAAAACAGGCAAGGGGCATTGGATCGCCGACCGGAGACGAACCCGTCGCCGGGCTGGTTGCTTCCAATGTCATCCGCCACGCATGGACAGTGGGCGAGCCATGCCGATGCTCCATTTGCGGCGCGCCACGGGATTTGTGATAACGACGGTCTCGTTCATCACGTTCAGCCCTCATGAAGACTGCCGTTCAGACGCTGCTGCGAGCTTTTCGCCACGTCACCTCACGCGACATCCTGCATACGCTTGAGACGCTCCTGATCGGTCTGGCCGGGGGCATGTTCTTTCAATGGCTGGAGTTGCCGGGCGGATTGATCTCGGGAGCAATGATCACGGTCGGCGCGGCGGCGATTGCGGGGCGGCCGATGGGCCTGCCGCCGCTCATGGCGCACGTCATCCTGATGACGCTTGGCCTGTCGCTCGGCTCGATGGTCTCGCCGCAGATGCTGACCAACATGACGGCCTATCCGGTCAGCATCGCGATCCTTGCCGCGTCCACCTTCTGCGCAACACTCGGCAGCAGCTTCTATCTCCAGCGCATGCACCGGTGGGACCGCACGTCCGCCCTGCTCGCGGGCAGCCCCGGTGCGCTGTCCCAGATCATCATGCTCGCCAACGAGCGGCGCGCCGACGTCGCCGGCATCGCGGTGGTGCAGACCATGCGCGTGATCATCCTGACCGCGGCGCTGCCACTGATCCTCGCCGCGACCGGACTGGCGCAGCACGGCAGTCAAGCGGTGCATGCGGCCCCCGCGACGCCGCTTGCGCTCGCTGTACTAGCGGCGGTGTGCGTGGCAACATCCCTGCTGTTGCGTCTGCTGAAATTTCCGGCGAGCTGGATGTTCGGCGCGATGCTCGGCTCCAGTGTGCTTCACGGTACCGGTTCGATCGAGGGCGGCTTGCCGGGCTGGGCCTACGCCGCAGCGCTGATCGGCATCGGCGCCCTGATCGGCACACGGTTCGCGAGAATTTCGGCGCGCACGCTGCTCAGTTACATGGCCGCGGCGATCGGGTCGTTCACGGTCGCCATCGTCATTTCGGCAATCTTCGTCGCGCTTGTCACGCTTACGACACATGCGAAGTTCGGCGACATTGTCGTCGCGTTCGCGCCGGGCGCGATGGACGCCATGCTGGCGCTGGCATTGACGCTGCACATCGATCCGATTTTCGTCGGCGCGCATCACCTGTCGCGGTTCGTTTTCGTCTCGATCGCGACGCCCGGCATCGTCCATCTGTTCGGACGCCCG
>JAGVII010000103.1 GCA_020056155.1 Afipia sp. | reverse complement strand
CGTACAGGTGCTCGACCAGTTCTGTGCGTGAGACCACGCGGCCGGAATGGTGCATCAGATAGGCCAGCAGCCGGTATTCATGCGACGTCATCTTGATGGGATTGCCGTTGACGCTGACGCGGTTGGTGCGGGTGTCGAGCATCACCGGCCCGCAGGTCAGTTCGGACTGGGCATGCCCCGCGCTTCGCCGCAGCAGCGCGCGAATCCGCGCCAGCACTTCCTCGAGGTGAAAGGGTTTCGCGACGTAATCGTCGGCGCCGGCATCGAAGCCCTGCACCTTGTCGCTCCAGCGGTCCCGCGCCGTCAGGATCAGCACCGGCATGGTGCGCTTGTTGCGCCGCCAGGCCTCCAGCACCGAAATGCCGTCCATCTTCGGCAGGCCAATGTCGAGCACCACCGCGTCGTAAGGCTCGCTGTCGCCGAGGAAATGCCCCTCCTCGCCATCGAATGCGCGGTCAACGACATAGCCCGCATCGGACAGGGCCGTCGTCAGCTGGCGGTTGAGATCGGGATCGTCTTCGACAACGAGAAGGCGCAACGTGGTCTCCAAATGACAGGTTCAAGGTAGGCTAACATGAACGGCGTGGCCGTGAATGCTCGATGAACGGAAGCAGGCCGGAGGTTACTTTTTCTCCATACTCACTTCTTCGGCACCACCGCCTTGACCAGCCTGTCGATAATGCCGGGAGTGTCCTGCCCGGTGGCGGCGCAGACCTTTTCGCGGGTACGCCCGCTCATGTAGACGCCTAACACGCCGAACCGGAACCCCCAATAGCTCACCAGCAGGCCGGTCGCGCCGACCAACGCATTGATCGCCGTCATGTCGCCCGTCCAGAATTCATGAACCAGAACAATCCACAGCGCGGCACATTCAAAGGTTAATTCGCCCACGAGCGCGATATTCGAGATTGGGATGGCGGCAAGCGGCGCGAGGCCAAGCGCCTGCGCGCGAACCCATTCCGCGCCGGCGCGGGTCTTGCCCGCCCCTCGCCCGCCGATCAGCAGCCATGTCAGCCACGGCTGGCCGTTCGGCGCGAGTGCGGGCGCCACCTGATGATCGTGCGCGAACACGTCCCATCGCGCGAACAGCAATTCCAGCTCAGCGCGGCTCATCCCCTCCAGCAGGAAGCGGCGCTGGGCCTGCGACCAGCCCTTCCAGGCGGCGCGAAAGTTCGCGGCGGAATTCGTCGAGGTCTCGGGGAACGGCGTCGTCATCGGCGGCCTTCGCGTTGTCGTCTCCGGCCCCGCGCTCCTGCTCGCGCAGCCGCATCACTTCCTTCAGCGTGCGCGCGAGCGAGGCCAGCACGCGGGCGCGGCTTTCGGTCTCGATGCGTTGCGCGGGTGCGATGCGCGTCGGGTTGCCGACGATGCGTTCGATCTTGGTGAGTTCGCGCTCGATGGCCTCGGAGACGCGATCGACCATCGAGGTGGCGGGCGGCTGATCCGGCGGCGGATCGTTGACGCGATCCACGGCGGATCGCCGGTTGCTGACACGGATCGGCCCGAGCGCCTTCATCCGCGCGCTTTCAATCGCATCGATCGCAACGCGATCGTTCGCATCCGCGACCAGATTGTCTGGATGCTCCTTGAGGACTCCCGCGCGCGGCCGCTTTGCTTTCTCAGGTTTCGCCGCGACGGGCTTTTTCGCCGCCGTCTTCCTGACCGCGACTTTCCGCGCTACCCTTTTTACAACTGTCTTGCGCGCAGCCTTCTTCTTCGCCACCCGCCTTTTCACCGGCGCGGAGGAAGGCTTCTTCGGCATTATGAGGACTCACGTTCTGAAACGAAAACGCCGCGCCCAAGGCGCGGCGGTCGGAATAACCTGTCGCAGACGCAATCACCGCGTTTTCGTCATGCCCGGCTTTATGCCAGGCATCCACGTCTTCCTTGATTTTGCGCTAAAGACGTGGATGGCCGGGACAAGCCCGGCCATGACGCGTTCTGTTACATCATCCTGAGGTGCAAGCGTTACGCGAGCCTCGAAGATGGCGCGAAGCAGATTACGTCCGGAAGAAAACGAACCAGACGATTGCCAGCACAAAGATTGCAGCGATGGTGCTCACGGTCAGCAGCGCCAGGACGGATGGGCCCCGTTCGCCCTGCCGCGCTTCGGTCGGCGTTTCGACGATCCGGCGTT
>JAGVII010000205.1 GCA_020056155.1 Afipia sp. | reverse complement strand
GCGCATGCGCGCGGCATCCCGGTGCTGGTCGATGGCAGTCAGGCGGCTGTGCATCTAGCCGTCGACGTGCAGGACATCGATTGCGATTTCTACGTCTTTACCGGCCACAAACTGTATGGCCCGACCGGCATCGGCGTGCTGTACGCAAAGTACGATCATCTTGTTGCGATGCGCCCGTACAATGGCGGCGGCGAAATGATCCGCGAGGTTGCCAGGGACTGGGTGACGTATGGCGATCCGCCGCACAAGTTCGAGGCTGGTACACCGGCTATTGTCGAGTCGATCGGGCTGGGTGCGGCGATCGACTATGTGAATTCCATCGGCAAGGACCGGATCGCGAAGCACGAACACGATCTCCTGACCTACGCCACCGACCGGCTACGCGAGATCAATTCGCTCCGGATTATCGGGACGGCGAAGGGCAAGGGTCCGGTTATCTCTTTCGAAATGACGGGGGCACACCCACATGATGTGGCGACGGTCATCGACCGAGGCGGCATCGCGGTCCGGGCAGGCACCCATTGCGTGATGCCACTTCTGGAGCGATTCAACGTGACGGCGACGTGCCGTGCCTCATTCGGCATGTATAATACGCGCGCTGAAGTCGATCAGCTGGCGCAGGCGCTCATCAAGGCGCGGGAGCTATTCTCATGAACGACACCATCCAGACGGCCGAACCGGCGAGCCTGAAATTCGATACCCAGTCGGCGCTTCCTCCCGAGGAAACCGAGCGGCTCGGCACGGATATCGTGGCCGCGCTAAAGACCGTGTTCGATCCTGAAATCCCGGCGGATATCTATGAGCTTGGCCTGATCTACAAGGTCGATATCAAGGACGACCGCTCCGTGGACGTGCAGATGACCCTGACCACGCCGAACTGCCCGGCGGCGGGCGAGCTGCCGACCATGGTGGAAAACGCGGTCGCGAGCGTGGCGGGCGTCGGGCCGGTGAGTGTTGCCGTGGTTTGGGAGCCGACATGGACCCCTGACCGGATGTCTGACGAGGCACGCCTTGTCCTCAATATGTGGTGATTTGAAGATCGTTATCGACTCGGCATGTAATCTGAAGGCGGCATTGAATCACCGCGGGAAATGACCAAATGACCGGTATGACGCCAAGTACTCCGACACCCGCCGCAAAGCCGGCCGTTCGCCCCCGTCCGCAGGTCATGCGGTTGACGGAGGCCGCTGCATCGCGGGTCAAGGAACTGTCGGCGCGCGCCGATTCCGAGATCGTCGGCCTTCGCGTCGGCATCAAGAATGGCGGCTGCGCCGGCCAGTCCTACACCGTCGAATATGCCCACGAAGTGCGCCCGACCGACGAAGTCGTCGAAGACAAGGGCGTGAAGGTGCTCGTCGATCCGAAGGCCGTTCTGTTCCTGCTCGGTACCGAGATGGACTACAAGGCCGACAAGATGCAGGCGCAGTTCATCTTCAACAACCCCAATCAGGTCAGCGCCTGCGGTTGCGGCGAGTCGGTTCAGTTGACCCCCGCGAAGATCGACGGCTAATCGATCCGGTCCGCGGATATGGACCGTGATTATATCATCGACCTCTTTTCGGAATTTGGACCCGTCGTGCTGCGGCGGATGTTCAGCGGCTATGGCATCGTCGCCGATGGCGTGAACTTCGCCATGGCATTGCGCGCCGGCGTTATCTTCAGGGTCGATGATCTTACGATCCCTCGCTATGAGGCCGAAGGCGCCAGGCCATTTCAGTACGAAACCAGAAACAAAACGGTTGTGGTGAAATCGTATCGGCATTTGCCGGAACGGCTCTACGACGATCCCGAAGAGCTGGCTGTGTGGGCGCTCGAGGCTGTGGAGGCGGCAAAACGGGCAGCGGCGAAGAAGTCCGGGGTGAAAAAACGGGCGGTCAGGCAGGCTGCGAAGCCCGTGCTGGACAAGAGTAAAACGAGCAAAGCCAAGTTGTCCGCAGGCAAGAAAGTGCCGCCGAAAGCTGCCAGGAAAACGACCAAGAAAACGACCAAAAGCAAAAAAGCCGCCCCGAAACGGGCGCGCGCGAAAAAGCGTTAAGCGACCTGAATGCGGTCGGTCGGCGAGAACTCGGGATCGGCTTCACAGATGACGCGGTTGCGGCCGTTACGTTTTGCCGCATAGAGGCAGGCGTCCGCGCGCTCGATCAGCCGTTCTCGGTCGTCGCCGGGCTGCAGCATCGAAACGCCGACCGAAATGGTCACGCGGCCCAAAATCTCGCCGGTCGATTTCTTTTTCAACTGCTTCGACATCACCGCACGGCGGATGTTGTCGGCGACGGTCAGCGCCTGACGCAGGGCAGTATTCGGCAGCACGACGGCAAATTCTTCGCCGCCGTAGCGCGCGGTGATGTCCTGGCCTTTTGTCGTCTGCTTGAGCGACATCGCGACAAGGCGCAGCACCTGGTCGCCGGTGAGATGGCCGTAGTTGTCGTTGAAGGATTTGAAATGGTCGATGTCGAGCATCAGCAAGGACAGCGGTTCGCCGCATTCGGCCGCATGGGTGACCGCGTTTTCGATCGCGCGGTCGAAAAATTTCCGGTTCCCCAGCGAGGTGAGCGGATCGGTCAGGCTTTCGTTGCGAATGGCCTCAAGACTGTGCTGGAGGCTGCTGATCTGCTGCTTGGACGTCGCGAGGCGTGCTTCCAGCGCCTTGTTCGTTTCCTGCATCTCCCGCGTCGATGCCACGAGTGCTTCGACCACGATCCTGACCTGTTCGCGATCCTTGGCGCCGGACAGTTTCAGGGTGGCGCCCTCGAGGTTGCGCCCGAACGTGGACGTCATTCCCAGGGCGTCAGTGATGAGATTCATCACGTCGTCGATTTCATTGATTACTCGCGTGCCGACCGTGTCGATACGCTCAGTGGTCCGGTTCTGTGAGAGATAGGTTTCGTAGATCTGTTCGAGGTCGGCCTCGGTCAGTTTACCGTTGCGAGCCAGCGTTTCGTTGATGATCTTGTTCAGCGCGACGTTGTAGCCGGTCGCGTAGATGTACCAAATCTCATAATTGCGAGGCACTGCATTCTGACGCAAGGATCGGATTTGACCCAAAGCGACTTCGGCGAACGCCATGGTGCGCTCGTATTCTTCCAGCAGGCCAATCACGTTCGGTGTCCTTCAAGACGGGCTTCTGCCAGCCTCTGTCAACGAAATGGCTAAAAATATCGGGGTTACGTTAAGGGAGGAGGATGAATGACCCGTAAACGACATAATCGGTAGACGGGTCAATCGGTTGTGGCTAGCCGCGGGCGCGGACTGGTCGCAGCAGAAACGCTGGAAGGTGTGAGTGGTCTGCCGGCTCGGCATGCTGTTCGCGCGCCGCTGGCGGCATTGCGCGTCCGATCGATGGCGGCTGGGACTGTGCGGGT
>JAGVII010000286.1 GCA_020056155.1 Afipia sp. | reverse complement strand
TGCTCGCGAGAGCCGACGATGGGTGGGAATTAAGATAAGGCGCGGAGCGTTAGTCAAGCGCTTAATTAATTTGTGAAGCGGCTTCTTTGCTGTCTATTTTAGAGGACGACAACATCGCTCAAGTGTTGCAACGCAGCGTAAGGAAACTCCCATGGCCTATGAATTCGCCAAGGTGGACCGCAAGGGTCCGCTCACCATCATCACGCTCAATCGTCCCGAAGTGATGAACGCCGTGCATTCGCCGATGCACTTTGAAATGCATCGCGTGTTCGACGAGTTCAACAAGGACCCCGATCAGTGGATCGCGATCGTGACAGGCGCAGGTGACCGGGCGTTTTCCGCAGGCAACGATCTGAAGTGGCAGGCCCAGGGCGGCCAGCGCGGCTGGGATACCAGCGGCTTTGCCGGACTGACCCACCGTTTCGATTGCGACAAGCCGATCATCGCCGCCGTCAACGGCGTGGCAATGGGCGGCGGGTTTGAAATTGCATTGGCGTGCGATCTCATCATCGCGTCGGAAAACGCCACCTTCGCCTTGCCCGAGCCGCGCGTCGGCCTCGCCGCGCTCGCCGGCGGATTGCATCGCCTGCCCCGCCTGATCGGCCTCAAGCGCGCCATGGGCATGATCCTGACCGGACGTCACGTTCCAGCGCGCGAAGGGCTTGAGCTTGGTTTCGTCAACGAAGTCGTCCCGAAGGGCGAAGCGCTCGCGGGTGCAGAGCGCTGGGCAAATCTGATTTTGCAGAACGGCCCGATGTCGATCCGCGCCTCGAAACAGGCCATGCATCGCGGCCTCGGCGTGTCGCTGGAGCAGGCTCTCGCCGAACAGTTCGACTATCCGGCCGTCAAGGCGCTGGCTGCGTCGGAGGATTACATCGAGGGCCCCAAGGCGTTCGCGGAAAAGCGCCCGCCGCAGTGGAAGGGGCGGTAACGCTCACGCGACGCGGGTCGACTCCCTCTCCCGTGGGGAGAGGGTTGGGGTGAGGGCGTAGAATCTATCGTGAGAGCGTACCCCCTCACCCGGATTGCTTCGCAATCCGACCTCTCCCCACGGGAGAGGTGAAGGAAGGATACTATCGATTGTCGCAAGCCTCTCGCTCTCGCCTGTACGACGCATAATTCGGCTGGTCGATGGCCAGCTTGTCCATCGTGGTTTTCCAGACGTGGTCGGTGAGGCCCGGCGTCTGGAAACCCATCTCGCCGCTCGCGATGCGCGCCGACAGCAACCGGTTGAGCTCTTCCAGCGAGCCGGACGCGCCGAGTAGCTTTGACAACCGTTCAGTTTCGGCGGAATCGCCGGATGCCTCATGGGTGAGTTGCCGCACCACCAGATCGAGCGCGTTGAGCCCGACGCGGAGCTTGAATGCGGCGTGGCCGGACAGTTGCGGCGCGACATCGGCACGGAGAAACTCCGCCACCGCGTTGATCAGTTCGACCGGTGTGGGCTGGTCCTGCATCTCATGCGTCCCTTGTCATCGGCGTTATACGCGGCGCGGCGCCAGCAGCCGCAACAGATCGATTTCGGTCTCCGAGGCGCGACGGCCGATCATCGCGCGCTCCATGGAATGATCCGGGCCGGTGCGGAACCGCTGCATCATGCCGCAGCACATGATCCCCCATCGCAAGGTGCCCAGCGTTTCCCAGAACATCACACGCGGTACATCCACCGGGCGACCCGAGGCCGCTTCATAAGCTGCGAACATATCCTCGCGCGATCCGAGCCCGCCGACCGGCTTGTCGATCTCGCCGAACCGCCACGAGTTCACGCAGATCCATCCGAGGTCTTCCATCGGATCGCCAAAGTGCGCCAGTTCCCAGTCGAGCACGGCACGAACGCCTTCCGGCCCGATGATGAGATTGCCGTGGCGGAAATCGCCGTGAACCAGCGTTACCGTGTCCGACGGCGCGGGTGCGTTGTCGCCCAGCCACCGCAGCGCCAGATCGAACACCGGACGCGGCCAGTCGAATGATTTGTATTCGGCGGCGAGATCGTCGATCTCGCCTGCAACCGTCATCAGCCGCAGCCTGGGCAGGCGCGTCTTGTCGAGTGCATGAATTCCAGCCGCCACCTTGCCGAGTTGGCCCGCCAGCACACTGCGCGCCCTGGCGAACTGCGCATCGCGCAAAATCTTGCGGGGAATGGTTTCGCCCTCCACGCGGTCCATGATGAAGCCGCTGCCGAGCTGGTCTTCCGCGCGCAGAACGTAGCGCACGCGCGGAGACGGTATTCCCGCCTCATAGGCCTGCTGCATCAGAACGGATTCGGCTTCGAGTCCGGCAGCGCG
>JAGVII010000294.1 GCA_020056155.1 Afipia sp. | reverse complement strand
CTGATCCATTCGCCGCCGGACTTGATGACGTCCTTGGCCCGATCCGTGATCTGAATATAGTTGTCCTCATCCATCACGGCGAGATCGCCGGTGTTGAACCATCCGTCTTCCAGCAGCGGCTTTTCCTCGCGGTAGTAACCGCTGAGAACCCAGGGACCACGGACCATCAGGCGACCGCTGGACTTGCCGTCGCGCGGCATCTCATTGCCCTCTTCATCGGCGATTTTCACATCGACGCCGTAGAGCGGCTGACCCTGCATCGTCTTTCGGTGAAGCTGCTCCTGCGCGGATGATTTCGCCACTTTTCGCGAAGGCTGTGGCGTGGTGCCGGTGGGGCTCGTCTCCGTCATGCCCCAGATGTGATTGACCGAAACGCCCAGGCGCTCGAAACCTTCCATCATGCTCGGCGCAGGCGCCGATCCGGCGACCGCGATCCGCTTCAATGTGCCGGCGCCGCGTCCCTGCTCCGTAAAATGCTGGAGGAGCTTGGTATAAAGCGTCGGAACGCCGGCAGTCAGCGTGACCCCCTCGCTTTCAATCAATTCGGCAATGCTTGCGGCGTCAAGCTTGGGTCCGGGCAACACCAGCTTGGCACCGACCATCGGGGGGGCGTAGGTGAAACCCCACGCGCCGTTGGCGTGAAACATCGGTGTCATCGGCAAGATGGTGTCCTGGGCGGTGAATCCGAAGCTGAACGCGCCGCTTTCCGTCAGGCAATGCAGCACGTCCGACCGGTGAGAATACAGCACGCCCTTGGGATTACCCGTCGTTCCCGAAGTGTAAAAAAGTGATGACGCCGACAACTCATCGAACTCCGGCCAAACGAAATTCTCATCACCGGTCGCGATAAAGTCTTCGTAACACTGAAGGTTCGGAATGGTTGTCGTGGACGGCATTGATCCCTTGTCCACCATCAATACAAACAACCGAACCGTCTTCAGGTCGGGGGCAAGTTTCTCCACCAGCGGCAGGAACGAACTCTCGAAGAACAGAACCTTATCTTCGGCATGATTGGCAATGTAGATGAGCTGTGCCGGGATCAGGCGGGGATTGATGGCGTGCCAGATTGCACCCATCCCGGTCACGCCGTGCTCGATCTCGAAATGGCGGTAGTTATTCCAGGCCATGGTCGCAACACGATCGCTGTATTCGACACCCCAGCGCTGTAAGGCGCTGGCGAGTTGTCGTGTGCGTCGCGCCGCATCCCGATAAGTGTAGCGGTGGATGGGCCCTTCGACCGTGCGAGACACAATTTCCGTACCGGAATGGAATCGGTCCGCATGCCGCAGCAGTGACGACAAGAGCAGCGGCTGATTTTGCATTAAACCCTTCACGGTAACTCTCCCAGAATTCCAGGCCAACCTTCGACCATTGAGCTATAAAAGGCCGGCGTCTCGCGAAGAGGCGCCGGCCTCGATTCCATCAACCCTGCATTTGGCTATTCGGATTTCGCGTCGAGCACGTCGCTGAACTGATCCCAATTCTTACCCGTCCAGCGCTGCAGGCGCATCTGGGTGAAATTCTGATTTACACTCTCGCTCGTGTTGACCAGAACGCCTGGCAGTGCTGTCGGGAGAACGACGCTCTTCAGGTTTTTGGCCTGCTTGATGATATTTTCGCGAGAAAGATCGTTGCCGCACTGCTTGATAATCTGCTCCAGGATCAGCCCCTGAGTGTAGCCGAAAATATAGTTCGTGTCGGAGATGTCGACGCCAGGCATGTATTTATCGACGAACGCACGATAATCCTTCATGCTCTGGTCGTTGTCCCACTTCGAATCCGTCGGATCCTTGGTCACCGTTCCGACGATCACGCCGATCGACTTGTCCAGACCAGCTGGCTTCAGCGTGGCGCCGACTGAACTCGATGGATAATTCAGCATCACGATGGGTTTCCATCCGATCTCGGACGCCTTGCGAATGGCTTGCGCGGCAAACTTCGGCGTTCCCGCGACAAGCAGTGCTTCAGCGCCAGAGCTCTTCAGATTTACGATCTGGGAATCGACGGTCGGATCGACGATTTCATATGCGGCGGTTACAACGCGCTTGTCGAACTCACCCTTCATAAGTTCCTTGAATGCGTTGACGTAGTCTTTTCCGAGATCGTCATTCTGATAGAGAATCGCGTACTTCTTGCCTGGCAGAGTTTTGTTCAAATACTTGGCGTAGATCTTTCCTTCAGTATCGAAACTGACAAGGCTCGTCGTCGTAATCGGGAAATCCTTGACGTTCGTGAACTTGTTCGAGCCGCTGACGATGCCAAGCGCCGGAACTTTCCTCCCCGTCAGATACTTTGCCGTCGCTGAGTTTCCGGGCGTGCCGAGCTGGCTGAACATGAAGGCAACTTCATCGCTCTCGACCAGCTTGCGAACATGCTCGACCGCCTTCGGCGGGCTGTAAGCGTCGTCGTATGCGATGTAGTTGATCTTGCGGCCGTTGATGCCACCGCGATCATTGATCGACTGCACATAGGCGAGCACGCCTTTGCCGACGAGACCGATGGATGACGCCGGTCCGCTGAAAGGAAATACCCCGCCGACCTTGATTTCAGTCGCCGTGACACCGGGCATATCGCCGGCGAAAGCAGGCGCGGATAGCGCCAAAACCAGAGCTGACGCGAGTTTCAATCTCTTGAGCATCGTTTCTCCTCCCCTGTGAAAAAGCCTTCGCTCTGCCGCCGAACCGGGGGCAGGCTCACCTTCAGTTGCAGCCGTTTTCAGCCGCGTTATTGATTGGGATGTTACAGTTCTTTTTTAGAACTAGTCAAGCAAGCATGCAATGCCTGCACCCGCCCCGTAAAATCATCGGAAAATGCACTAATGATAGAGAATTCATCTGCATAGCAGAAGCGACGATCCGCCAGCTTCCTGATCGAAGAGGACTTAATTCCAGTTTTGAACTAGAGGCATGCTCTCGGACACGCCGGCGCATCCCGCGAATGAACTTTCCCGCCGCAGAATAATCGCGATCAGAGAGGCCCGCGCCGGATCACCGTTTGCTGAGCCGTATTGCCGACAACCGCGGGCCCGATTCCGTCTCAACGACGACATGCGCCAGGCCGAACCTAAGTTGCGCCAGTAGCGGGGTTTGATCGCGAGGCATAATCAGCCACGCAGGCGCCCTCACCGATGCAAGTTCCGCCGGATCGATGCATCGAACTGGAATCCGCGCATAGAACAGCTGATTTGTCGCGAGGTCGGTGCAGAACACTGGAGCCGGATCGGCGCGTACCGCGCGTTCGATGTTTTGGCCCGCAATCCGCGATGCGCCAAATCGATCTGCAAACAATGGCACGATCACATTCGCGAGCGCGGCCTGAAAAATGGTCAACAAGCAGACGGCAACCGCTACGATGCCCCTCAGACGAGCGTACGCCGTTCCCGCGATCATATCCCACCCAAATCCTGCAAGCACCGCAAGCGCGGGCACGCATGGCATCGCATAGCGGCTGTTCGAGCCTGGCCAGATCACCACCGCGATGGTGCAGATGCCGGCATAGAGCGCGAGGGGCAACGCGACGGGCGGAATGTCCGTGCCGGACTTGCTCTGCCGCGCGCGCCATATCAGAAACGGCGCCAGCAGGATGGCTGGCAACAATTCCGCAGCAAGATTGAGGGTTACCCGGCTATTTCGCACCAGATAGTCCGCGAGGCTTGGTGCAGGGCGCAAGCGTGCGTAACTGATCCACGTTGCTTCGTCGCCCGATTGATAGACCGCCGCAGCCCATGCGACGGTCGCCGCCGCAGGCATCAGCAGGCAAACGAAAAGTCCGGGAATATCGCGCCAACGGCGCGTCACAACGATATACGCGGTAATGCCCAGCGCAAAATAGCCAGCGGGTTGTGGGCCTTTCGCCATGGCGAGAATAGCCAGCAGTAATCCACACCCCATCCAGCGCCAGGGTCCAACGCGTCCGGCTTCAACGCCATTCCACCAGAGGATGAATGCGGCGAACGAAAGCAGCGTTATCAGCGTATCCGGTTCGGCAATCGCCAGCTTCTGCAGCAGCATCGGCGAAAACATAAAGAGCAGCGCCGCCAGCAGCGATGCATTCGGACTTGCGTATCGCCGCGTCAGCGTCTGGACCAACAGCGCTGTCAACACCACCGCGATCATCGCGGGGAAACGCGCGGAAAACTCGTTGACCTCGCCCGTGACTTTCGCGACGCCGGCAATCAGCCACGGCAGCAGCGACGGCTTCTCGTTCCACCGAATTCCATAGACCTCGGGCTGAAGCAGATTGCCGTTGGACAGGATACTGCGGGCGATCTCGGCGTTCGTTCCCTCCTCCCAAATGAACGATCGCACTGAAAGATTCGGAAATACCGCGATTGCCCAGAGACTGATGATCAGAAGCGGAATGGCGCCTCGCCGCGCCGTCAATGATAAGAACTGTTCGGCCAGCGGGCGCACGTCAGTTCGCCGCACGCGGCGGGACGAGAAGTGCAGTAATCCGCGCCGGAACGCCGTCCGTTCCCCAGAGCCTCGGTTGGACAACAAAGTCGAAGGCCACGGCGCCCGGCGCCGTTGCCGCGATCTGCTTCAGCCAAAGGAGACATGTCTCCTCGTCTGGCAGGCACATGGTCGCCCACCCCTCCCGCAATGCCGCCTCGGAGGGCATCTGCCAGACGTATTGCTGGTTGAACGGCACGACGAACGCCGGGTGATCCGGCGCATAGAAAGCCAGAGCCATCGCCAGCTTGTCGCCACTCACGGTCTTCAGGGGTTGAGATGACACCTGCCGCCAGCGCTGCATGACCTCTGCCGCGGCGCGGCTGTAGTAGTTTCGCCCCTCGCGGAAAGGATGGCCGTTCCGGTAGTACGCATGGGCGGGAGCGAGCAAAACGGCCGCAAAGGTGACTACGAGGATGCCTGCCGCCAGCCTTCGCGTCTCCGCCCGATCCACTGGAAACCGGGCTGCACAGACCGCAACCAGCACGAACGCAAACAACCCAGGCGATGCCCAGACAGCGGTCAGCGAACTCCCGAGGGTGAGGCTGACGACCGGCGGGGCAATGATTGCCCCTATGGCGACCAGCAGCAGCAGAAGCAGGCCGGGATCCAGCGGCCTGAGGCCCCTGAGATAGTCCCCGGCCCGTGTGCGGATCATAACGGCCCATACAAGCCCCGGCAGGGCCAGCGTAGCCGCCAGCCCGAGCAGAAAGGTCACGCCCGACAGAAGGGCACGGCCCGCGCCAAGGCCGCCGTGAGCAGCCAGCGCGTAGCCGAAGGGGCTGGTCCCGGATGTCAGCATCCAGTGGACATGGGGAGCCAGCAGCAGCAGTCCGGCCGCCGCGGATATCCATGGGGCGGCCGAGGTGAAATAGGTCCGGCGCGCGGGATGCAAGATCGCTGCAAAAATGAACCCGACGATCAAAAACGCGGAATAGTACTTCCCGAGAATAGCGAGCGCAGCGGCGAGTCCCGCAGCGGCCGCCCAGCCGGCATTCCGCGTCTCGAACGACCTCAGGAAACAATAGATCGCGAGTGGCCAGACTGCGAACAGCACCGAATTCGCGTTAAAGCGCTGTGCCTGGAATTGATAGACCGGCAGCAACATCAGCAACAGCAGCACAATCGCGCGCTTGTCTCCCTTTGCGAACCGGCGCGTCGTCAGATCGATGATCCAGAGCGCCAGCGCGGAATTCACCATCGCCAGAAGATGAAAGGACCAATCGCTGACCGGAAAAACCAGCGTCCAAACGTGTGTCACCCAGCCCATCAGCGGAGGATGCTTGGCTCCCCCCCAATCCAGCGTCCGCCCGATGGTCCATGCCTCGATGACATCGGGATGCAGATCAGCATTCAGGTAGGCAATTGCGAGGAACGTGGTCCATAGCGTCGCAAAGACCGCGAGCAGAGCCGGGACTCCCCAGCCATCCTCCGCACCCTCAAGCCACGTATCAATAAACGAGGCCATGGCGGCGGCATCTCACCAGTTGCGACGTAGGGTCTAGCCCTATCCGACTATTCCCGGACGGGTCAATCCTGGCGAAACTCCGCAGCAATCGAGCAGCGCACATTGCCGTACCACTTCATCGCATCGCAGGATTGTCCGCGCTGATGCCTGTCGGCGGCAGACGATATCAACTCAGTATGCGCCGGTAGGCGTCGGTCACCAGTTCAGCACTGTGCCGCCAGTCGAACCGACGCGCGCGCGCGATGCGCGCCTCCCGGCGCGTGAGATCGGCGTGATCGTCGCTCTCGAGTGAGTCCTTGAGAACGCCGGTCCAGCCATCCACGTCCAGAGCGGCAACTCGGCGATCCATGCTTCCTGAAATCTCGTCCATCGACGTATCGGCGCTATGCGCCACTGGCGTGCCGCACGCCAATGCCTCCACGACGGGCATCCCGAAACCTTCGTAAAGTGAAGGCGCAAGCAACAGGCGGGCTCCTTCATAGAGGCTGCGCAATTGCGGATCGGTAGCGCCATGAACAAATCGGATCGATCCGCTTCTGACGAGGCTTTCGGTTTTCGCCGGAAGATCGAGATCGCCCCACCCTTTTCCGCCTGCAAGGACCAGCGGATACCGTGCTCGCGCCGCTTGCGGCAACCGTGCGTAGGCAAGTAT
>JAGVII010000605.1 GCA_020056155.1 Afipia sp. | reverse complement strand
GCTTGGGCATCTTGAATTTCGCCAGCCGTCCGTCGAGCGCCTTCAGCACGGTCGATTCATCGAGCGCAGTCTTCTGGTCACCGACAACAACCGCGGTGACGCCCTCGCCGAAATCCGCGTGCGGCACGCCGATCACCGCCGATTCGGTCACGCCCGGAATGGCGTCGATCTCGTTTTCCACTTCCTTCGGGTAGACATTGAACCCGCCGGAAATCACAAGGTCCTTGCCGCGGCCGATGATGTGGACGTAGCCGCGGTCATCGATCTTGCCGAGATCGCCCGTAATAAAGAAACCGTCCTTGCGGAATTCCGCGGCGGTCTTCTCCGGCATCCGCCAGTAACCCTTGAACACGTTCGGGCCCTTGACCTCGATCATGCCGATCTGTTCGCGCGCGAATTCCTTTCCGGTGTCCGGATCGGTGACGCGCACGGACACGCCCGGCAAAGGAAACCCAACCGCCCCCGGCACGCGGTCGCCGTCGTAGGGGTTCGAGGTGTTCATGTTGGTTTCGGTCATGCCGTAGCGCTCCAGCACCGCATGCCCCATGCGCGCCGACCATTCGCGGTGGGTCTCGGCCAGAAGCGGCGCGGAGCCCGAAATGAACAGCCGCATCTGCGACGTGGACTCTTTGGTGAGGTTCGGCGACTGCAAGAGCCGCGTGTAGAATGTCGGCACCCCCATCAGCACGGTGGCGCGCGCCATGAGCTTGATGATGAGTTCGGGATCGAGCTTCGGCAGAAAGATCATCGACGCGCGCGCGAACAGCGTGACGTTGCTCGCCACGAACAGCCCATGCGTGTGATAGATCGGCAGTGCGTGGATCAGCACGTCGTCTTTGGTGAAGCGCCAGTACTCCACCAGCGAATGCGAGTTCGACGCCAGGTTGTCGTGGGTCAGCATCGCGCCCTTGGAGCGGCCGGTGGTGCCCGAGGTGTAGAGAATGGCGGCGAGATCGTCGCCCGCGCGCGGCACGGTCGCGAATTCCGGAGAAGCCTTCGCCGCGCCGTCGCTGAGCGATCCGTTGCCGTCGGCATCGAGCGTTTCGACGTTTGCGCCGCTTTTCGCGGCAAGCGCGCGGATGCCGTCCGCTTTCGACGGATCGCACACGATCAGCGACGGCTCGGCATCGCCGATGAAGTATTCAAGCTCGTTCAGCGTGTAGGCGGTATTGAGCGGCAGGTAGACGGCGCCCGCGCGCACCGTCGCCAGATACAGCACCAGCGCCTCAACCGATTTTTCGGTTTGCGCTGCAACACGATCGCCCGGTTTGACGCCGCGCGACACGATGAAATTCGCCACGCGCCCCGACTGCGCGATCAGATCGGCATAGCTGATGCGTGTTCCGCCCATGGTCTCGATGGCGAGTCTGCCGGTGTCGGCAAGCCCGTCGAACAGACGTGAAAACAGGTTGGCGTTCGCGGCGGCGTTCATGCAACATTCCATCGAAAGTCGGATTTTCTGATTTTTGAGTACACCAAAAGCAACACTCGCAGCAACGGAGACAACCGGCATGAGCAATAACAAGAAACGTGTGGCCTGGATCACGGGCGGTGGCAGCGGCATCGGCCTCGCCGGTGCGCAGGAACTGGCGAAGGAGGGATGGACTGTCGTGATCTCCGGGCGCCGCAAGGATGTGCTGGACGAGGCCGTGGCCGCAATCACAAAATCCGGCGGCAAGGTCGAAGCGATGGTGCTCGACGTCAGCAGCGCCGCGGATGCCGAGAAGGTGGCGAAGGAGATTGTTGCCAGACACGGCCGCATCGATCTTCTGGTCAACAGCGCCGGGGTCAACGTGCCGAAGCGGAGCTGGGACGACATCACCACCGAGGGCTGGGACAAGCTGGTCGATATCAATCTCAGCGGCGTGATGTACTGCATGCGCGCGGTGCTGCCCGCGATGCGGGCGCAGAAGGACGGCGTCATTATCAACGTCGCGTCATGGGCGGGACGTCATGTCTCGAAGATGACCGGGCCGGCCTACACCACCACCAAGCACGCGGTGCTGGCGCTGACCCATTCGTTCAACATGGACGAATTCAAGAACGGGTTGCGCGCCTGCTGTCTCTCGCCCGGCGAGGTCGCGACCCCGATCCTGAAGCTGCGTCCGGTGCCGCCGAGCAAGGAAGACATGGCGAAGATGCTGCAGCCGGAAGACCTCGGCCGCACCATCGCATTCGTCGCGAGCATGCCGCCGCATGCGTGCATCAATGAAATCCTGATCTCGCCGACCCACAACCGCAGCTTCGTTCATCCGACGATGCTGTAAAAATTTCTGCTCCCTCTCCCGCTTGCGGGGGAGGGTTGGGGAGGGGGCTCATGGCTATCCCCCTCCCGGCGCATTCGCGCCGACCTCCCCGCACGCGGGAGAGGTG
>JAGVII010000141.1 GCA_020056155.1 Afipia sp. | reverse complement strand
GGAGCGGCTCGACGTGCCGCTGCGCGAGCGCAACGTGCTGCTGGTGGCGGCGGGTTTCGCGCCTGCGTTTCCCAACCGCTCGCTCGACGATCCCGCGCTGTCGGCGGCCCGTCAGGCGGTCGAAACCGTATTAAAGGCGCACGAGCCTTATCCGGCGCTGGCGGTGGACCGGCACTGGAATCTGGTGTCGGCCAACGCGATGATCGCGCCGTTCCTCACCGGCGTCGCGCCGTCCTTGCTGGCGCCGCCGCTTAACGTGATGCGCCTGAGTTTTCATCCGCAGGGGATCGCGCCGCTCACGGTCAATCTTGCCGAATGGTGCGGGCATCTGCTGGAGCGGCTGCACCGCCAGTGCGAGGCGACCGCCGATCCCGTTCTGGTCGCGCTGTACGACGAATTGAAGACCTATCCGATCCCGGCCCGGAAGACGCCGCACCTTGTCGGCGCGGAGAACAGCCTCGCGGTCCCGTTCCAGATGCGGATGGGCGACGATGTGCTGAGCTTCATTTCGACAACGATGGTGTTCGGCACGCCGCTCGATGTCACGCTGTCGGAACTGGCGCTGGAGACATTCTTTCCGGCAGACGACAAGACCACTGCGTTCCTGCACGGAATGGCAAAATCACCGGGCTGAACGGCTTGCCTTGTGCCTCCGTGGGCTTATCTTCCGGGTTCATTCTCGCGAGGTCATGCCATGAGCGCCCTGAAGCCGCTGCAGATCGATATCGTCTCCGACGTTGTGTGCCCGTGGTGCTACATCGGCAAGAAGCGCATCGAGGATGCGCTGGCGCTGGCCAGCGATGTGCCGGTGCATGTGAACTGGCGGCCGTTCTTCCTCAATCCATGGGTGCCGCGCGAGGGCATTACGCGCGACGAATATCTCACCGCGAAGTTCGGCTCGCCGGAAGCCTACAAGGGCATCGCGGGCCGCGTTGTCGCGGCGGCGGCGGAAGAGGGGCTTGAGTACAATCCCGGCAGCGTGAAGCGTCAGCCGAACACCATCGACTGCCACCGCCTGATCCACTGGGCCGAGGCCTGGCAGGCAACTTTAGGCAGCCTGCCCAAAAACGGTGGCAAGGCCGCGCAGATGAAACAGAAGCTCATGGAGCTTTATTTCCGCGACGGCGGCGATCTCACGGATACCGATGTGCTGGTGCAGGCGGCCGCCGATATCGGCATGGACGCGGACAGCGTGCGCAGGCGGCTTGCGACCGACGAGGACGTGGACCTGATTTCAGGTCATGCGCAGGAAGCGTCCGAGAAGGGCATTTCCGGCGTGCCGACATTCGTGTTCGCCGGCAAGTATGCCGTGTCCGGTGCGCAGCCGGCGGATCAGCTCGCCCGCGCGATCCGGCAGGTATCTGCGGAAATCAATCAGGCGGCGTGAGGATCAGTTTCGATTCCATTGATGCTGATATCCCTGTTGCAACGGGCAGGATCGGCTCCCTCTCCCCGTCGGGGAGATGGGTGGGTGAGGGGCTCTAAATCTATCGAGAGATTCTACGCCCTCACCCGACTTCGCTGACGCGAAGTCGACCTCTCCCACGGGAGAGGTGAAAACTACGCCGCCGCGGCTGCCGGTTGCGGCAGTTTCGCCGGCAGGCACGCCACAGCGATGAAGATGATCGCCGCGGAGCTCGCCATCACGCGGAACAGCGTGTCGAAGCCGTAGTTTCCGTAGACGAACGAGATGAACGGCAACGCCAGCGCGAACACCGTGAAGCTGACGACGTAACGCACGCCATAGATCCGCGCGCGGGCCTCGCCGCTCGCCATCTTGCCGATCATGAAATCGTTGATCGGAATTTGCCCGAACGCGCCGAGCATGAAGCCGAGCGCAGCCGCCAGCGCCCATGCGTCGCGCAGGCCGGGCATCGCGGCGAAGAATACGATCTGGATTGCGGCGACGATCATGAAGACCGTGCGCGGCCCGAGCCTGTCGAGCAGGCTGCCGACCACGAGTTGCGCCACGGACGCCACCGCGAACACGACGAAGGTCAATGCGCCGAGCATGGTCGCGATGTCGCCCCTCGCGGCCGTGACGCCGCTTGCTGAGAGCCATTGCGTCATGTCGGTTGCGATGCCTTGCAGGCGCTCGTCGAAAATCTTCGGCAGCGCGAAGGTGGTCGACTGAAACACGAGGCTGGACACTGCGGTGGTGAGGAACACGATCGCCGTCACGCGCAGCAAAAGCGCCTTCATGTCGGCGGTCTGCGCGGGAGCCGCCACCGCAGGCGCGGCTACTTTCTGATGCGCGGTCGAGACCTCGCTCCATTGATGAACGGTATAGAGCACGCCGACGACGATGGAGAAGATTCCCGGCACAACGAAAGCCATGCGCCAGCCGCCGTGATCGATGAAATAGCCGGTGATGAGCGCGGCGCTGGCGACGCCGAGATTGCCCCAGATGCCGTTCATGGCGAGACGCATGCCGGTGTTTTTCCAGCGCTGGGTCACGATGGCGAGCCCGACCGGATGATAGATCGCGGCAAAGATGCCGACGACAAAAAGACCGATGCCGACCTGCAGGGGCGTCTGCGCGAAAGCCGTCGCGATCGAGGACGCGCCGATGCCGATGAAGAACACCGCGATCATGCCTTCACGGCTCCATTTATCGGCGATCCAGCCGGCGGGCAGCGAGAACAGGCCGAACGCGAAAAAGCCCGGCGTCGCGTATTTCAGCAACTCGCCATAGCCGAGTCCCCATTCGCGCGAGAGCGCCAGCGCGGCCACAGTCGCGAAGATCAGCGTCAGCAGGTGGTCCAGAAAATGGCCGATGTTCAGGAACAGGAAATGGATGCGGTCGCGCGTCATGGAAGCCTCGAAAAGCGATTCTGACGTAAAACTAGCCTTGGCACGATGGCGCTGTCATGCCAATTTTCGTCGAAAATCTGCCATCAGGTTCAACCGCTCATGACGCCCCGCACGCGCCCTCGCAGCACCGATGCCAACGACTATCAGTTCGTGCCGCGTCCGCTCGCGGCGATGTCGAAGAGCTTCAGGGACGGCTTCGAAATCGCGCCGCACCATCACGCGCGCGACCAGCTTGTCTATGCGGTGACCGGCGTGATGCGCGTCCGCACCGCGAGCGAGGCATGGATCGTGCCGCCGGACCGCGCGGTCTATCTTCCCGCGCGCACGGAGCACTCGATCAGCATTCGCGGCCATGTCGAAATGCGCACGCTCTACATCGCACGCGATGCCCATGACGATCTGCCGGCCGCGCCGACCGTGCTGGAGGTCTCGGCCCTGTTGCGCGAACTGGTGCTGGCGCTGATCGAGGAGCCGGTGATCTACGACGAGCAGGGGCGCGGCGGCGCGGTGGCGCTGCTGATCCTGAGCGAGATCGCGAAGGCACAGCGCTTGTCGCTGGTGATCCCCATGCCGCGCGATCCGCGCCTGCTGCGGGTCTGCAACGCGATGCTGGCCGATCCGGCGAGCCGTCTCACGCTGGAGAGCTGGGTCGATACCGCTGGCGCGTCGGCGCGGACGCTGGCGCGGCTGTTCGAGGCCGAACTGGGATTGAGCTTCGCCGCTTGGCGGCAGCGCGTACGCTTCCACAACGCGATGGAAGCCATCGTCGCGGGCGAGCCGATCTCGCGGGTTGCGCAGCGCAACGGCTACCGCAGCTCAAGCGCGTTCTCGGCGGCCTTCCGCAAGGCAATGGGCCAGCCGCCGAGTTCGCTGAGGGGGGAGGGTAGGGTGGGCTAAGACCGCTATCGACGAAGAAGATGTCGATGTGAATCTTCACCGAAACCTACGTCTCGACGTACTCCGCAAGGCTTGTCGGAGCCGGAACGTCGAGCCCGTCGGCCTTCAGGCCCTCAATATGAAAGCGGATCGCT
>JAGVII010000153.1 GCA_020056155.1 Afipia sp. | reverse complement strand
TTCATGGCGCTGGTCTCCCGGGTGATCGTGATGAATTTCGGCGAGATCATCGCCGTCGGTCCGCCCGACGAGATCGTCAAGAACCCGAAGGTGATCGAAGCTTATATCGGCAAGACGGAGGACGCCCATGCCTCTGCTTGAAGTCTCCGATCTGCGTGTCAGCTACGGCAAGGCGCTCGCCATCGAATCCGTTTCGATCAGGGTCGAAAAGGGCGAACTGATCGGCGTGCTCGGCCCGAACGGCGCGGGCAAGACCACGCTGCTGAAAGCGATCTCGCGCTCCATTCCCTCGCAGGGCACGCTGACGTTCAAGGGCCAGTCCCTCGACGGCGTCGCGCCCTACGACGTGGTGGCGCGCGGCATCTGCCACTGTCCCGAGGGCCGCAAGCTGTTCTCGGAACTGTCGGTGCTGAAGAATCTGCAGCTCGGCGCGTACCTGCGCAAAAACAATGCCGAGATCAACGCCGACCTCGAACGCGTGTTCACGCTGTTCCCGGTGCTGCGCGAGCGGCAATGGCAGCAATCGAGCACGCTGTCCGGAGGCGAACAGCAGATGGTGGCGATCGGCCGCGCGCTGATGGGGCGGCCGGAACTGCTGCTGCTCGACGAGCCATCGGTCGGCATTGCGCCGCGGCTGAAGGGCCTGATCTTCGATGCGATCCAGCAGATCCGCAAGGACGGCACCGCCATCCTGATCGTCGAGCAGGACGCGACCTCGACCCTGCGGATCACCGACCGCGTTTATGTCCTCGAACATGGCCGCACCATTCGCGAGGGCACGGCGAAAGACCTCGCGGGCGACGAGTACATCCGGCAGGTTTATCTCGGGGTGTGAATACGCGGGTACTTGGTCGTGGATTTTCGACAAACGTCATGGCCGGGCTTGTCCCGGCCATCCATGTCTATTTCGTAGTCGGCTCAAGACGTGGATGCCCGGCACAAGGCCGGGCATGACGCCGTGGGAAAATCTCGCAAACGCGCGAGACTCTATCTGCCTACTTCTTCTCCAGCGCGCCTTCAGCCTTCAGCACTTCGTGGGCGGCCTTGAAGGCCTCAAGGCCCGCGGGAATGCCGCTGTACACGGTGGCGTGCAGCAGGACTTCCTTGATCTCCTCGACGGTCACCCCGTTGGTCAGCGCGCCTTTGACATGGAGCTTGATTTCGTTGGGCGCTTTCAGCGCCGTCAGCATCGCGAGGTTGAGCATGCTGCGGGTCTTGCGGTCCAGCCCCGGCCGCGTCCAGGCATAGCCCCAGCACCACTCGGTGGTGATCTCCTGAAACGCCATCATGAAATCGTCGGCCTTGGCGATGCTGCCGTCGACATAATCCTTGCCCAGAACGTCGCGACGGACGGCCAGACCCTTTTTGAAATGTTCGCTTTCGCCGCTCATGACGTCCTCCAGGGGTTGTTTCTGCGACAGGCCGCAGCCTGCCCGCCCTCTCTCTTGAAGCCATTCGCACGGCACTTCAACCCGCGCCGCAACACGGCCCTGGTACGCGATTGCATAGGCGTATTCGCAAACTGCACCTGCTCCTCACGGGAGATTTGCGGTTCATAGACTCATGAGTCGCGATTTGTTCCCTGGGCGTGCCCGATGACCCCCATCACCCCGGACATGAAGCCGGGCATGAAACCGGTGCACATCGCGCTCAATGTGCTGGCACTGTGTTTCGCGTTGTCCGTGCTCGGGCGGGGGCTCGGCGAGAGTTTCACCGTGTTCCTGCTGCCGATCTCCCAGAGCTTCGACTGGGACCGGGCGGCGATCATCTCGATCTATTCGCTCGCGGCGCTGGCCGGCGGCCTGTCGGCTCCTTTTATCGGCCGGCTGTTCGACCGCTCCGGGCCTCGCGCGGTCTATTCGCTGGGATTGCTGCTCCTGGGTAGCGCCTTTCTCGCCGCTGCCTATGCGCAGCAGCTCTGGCAATTCCAGCTCAGCCTCGGCCTGTGCGTGGGACTCGGCATCGCCTGCATCGGCAACGTCCCGAATTCGATCCTGCTCGGACGATGGTTCGGCCCGAAGCTGCCGACCGCCATGGCCGTGGTCTATTCCGCGACCGGCGCCGGCGTGCTGATCCTGCTGCCGTTGTCGCAAGTCCTGATCGATCGCGTCGGCTGGCGCGGTGCGTATCAGATCTTCGGCGGGACCGCGCTGGTCCTGCTCGTGCCGCTGCTGTTCCTGCCGTGGAAACTGTTCGCGTCGGGCTCGGCCACGCTGGCCAGAAGCGCCGCCGCCGAGGTTCTCGACGAGGGCTGGACGTTGCTCAGCGCCATGCGCCATCACGCATTCTGGGCGCTGTTCTGCACATTCTTCTTTACCGCTGTGGGGATGTTCGCGCTCTCGGCGCAGATCGTCGCCTATCTGATCGATGCCGGGTTTCCACCGTTGCAGGCCGCGACCGCGTGGGGTTTCAGCGGCATCGTTCTGCTGTTCGGCATGCTCGGCGTCACCTGGCTCGACGGCGTGATCGGACGCCGCCGCTCGGTGCTGTTCAGCTACGCGCTGTCGATCATCGGCATCGGCCTGCTCTGGTTGCTGAAATCGTATCCCAATGTCTGGCTGCTGACCGCGTTCGTCGTCACGTTCGGCAGCATGATCGGCTCGCGCGGTCCGCTGATCACCGCCACCGCCATGAAAATCTTTCGCGGCGAGCGGGTCGGGACGATTTTTGGAACGATCTCCATCGGCAGCGGTCTTGGCTCGGCATTCGGCTCGTGGGCCGGCGGCCTGATCCACGACATGACGGGAGGCTACGACGCGCTGCTGCTGTTTGCCCTTGTCAGCGTGATCCTCGGCATGATCCCGTTTCTCGTGGTCCCCGCTCTGCGGCAGTGAGTGCCAATATCCCGGTTGCGCCGGTGTCCCGGAGTTGCGATCATCATGAAACGATGAAAGCGGAGATGTTGTCATGAGCGCGCCTGTCGATGCACCGGATTGGCGCACACTGACACAGGAGCAACTCGATCTCGGCTTCAACAACACGCTCCACGTGCCCGAGACGGCCTCTATCGTTGCCGGGTGGGACAGACTGTCCGCCGACATGCGCGCACGCCACCCGCAGTCGCTCGATCTTCGCTATGGCCCGCGCGAACGCAACCGGATCGATTTCCTCAAGGCCAGTAACGGCGGCCCGACGCTGGTCTTCATTCACGGCGGCTACTGGCAGACCCGCGCCAAGGAAACCTTCGCGTTCTGCGCCCGCGGGCCGATGGCGCACGGCATCAATGTCGCCCTGATCGGCTACACGCTCGCGCCCGATGCCACACTCGACCAGATCGTGAATGAAGTCCGCACCGGCATCGATACGCTGGTCACCGAACTGCCCGCGCTCGGCGGCAGAAATGACAGAATGATCGTGTCCGGCTGGTCGGCCGGCGGACATCTGTCGTCCATGACACTCGGCCATCCGCATATCAAGGCCGGGCTTCTCATCAGCGGAATCTACGATCTCGAGCCGATCCGCCACAGCTACCTGAACGCCAAGCTCAACCTCGACGACGGCACGATCCAGCGCAACTCGCCGGTGCGGAATCCCGGCGGCGTGAACAAGCCCCTCGTCGTTGTCGCAGGCAGCGCAGAACTGCCGCTGCTGCGCAAGCAGTCCGCCGATTTCGCCGCGCATCGCGCGACTTATGGACTACCTGTCATCTACGAGGAAATCCCCGGCGCGAACCATTTCACCATGATGGATGAACTGGCATCGCCCAGCGGCCGCCTGACAACGCTGGTCCGTCAGCTTTTCGAGCGTTAGTGGCTCACGCCGCGAGCGGCAGCCGCTTCTCGATAATACGCGAAAACAGACTGGCCCCGACCGGCAGAATCTTGTCGTCGAGAATGAAGCCGGGATTGTGCAACGGCACGCTCCCCTCGTGCCCCAGCCAGAAGTATGCGCCCGGCACCGCCAGCAGCATGTCGGCGAAATCCTCGCTGCCCATTTTCGGGGTCGGCGTCGTCAGAACGTTCTCGCCGCCGACGACCTCGCGGGCCACGTCCGCCACGAAATGCGACTGCTCCTCGTGATTGACCAGCACCGAGAAGATGTCGCGGATCTCGACCTTGATCTCGACCTGAAACGCCGCCGCCATGCCGGCCGCGATGGTGCGCATCCGGTCGCGGATCTTTTCCCGAACCTTCTCGGAAAACGTCCGCACGGTGCCGGCCAGCGTCGCCTCACCCGGAATGACGTTATAAGCCGAGCCCGCATGGATCTGCGTGATCGACAGCACCGCGGATTTCAGCGGATCGACATTGCGGCTGACGATGGTCTGCAGCGCCTGCCCCAGCGTCATCGCGATCACCACCGGGTCGCGTGACATTTCCGGCATCGCGCCATGGCTGCCATAGCCGGTGATGGTGATGTCGAAGAAATCCGCGCAGGCCATGCTCGG
>JAGVII010000165.1 GCA_020056155.1 Afipia sp. | reverse complement strand
TTTCTGGTGGCGGCGTCGCCGGAAATGTTCGTGCGCTCCGACGGCAAGCGGATCGAAACCTGCCCGATCTCCGGCACCATCGCGCGCGGCGTCGACGCCATCAGCGACGCCAAGCAGATTCAGGAACTGCTGAATTCGCAAAAAGACGAATTCGAACTCAACATGTGCACCGATGTCGACCGCAACGACAAGGCGCGCGTGTGCGAGCCGGGCACCATCAAGGTGCTGGCGCGGCGGCAGATCGAGACCTACTCGAAGCTGTTTCACACCGTCGACCATGTCGAGGGCATGCTGCGTCCGGGCTTTGACGCGCTCGACGGCTTCCTCACCCATGCATGGGCCGTGACCGTGACCGGCGCGCCGAAGCTGTGGGCGATGCAGTTCGTCGAGGATCATGAGCGGTCGTCGCGGCGCTGGTACGCCGGCGCGCTCGGCTTTCTCGGCTTCGACGGCAGCATCAACACCGGCCTCACCATCCGCACCATCCGCATGAAGGATGGATTGGCCGAAGTACGCGTCGGCGCGACGCTGCTGTTCGACTCTGATCCCGTCGCCGAAGAGAAGGAATGCCAGACCAAGGCCGCAGCGCTGTTTCAGGCGCTGCGCGGCGATCCGGCGAAGCCGCTATCGGCCTTCGCGCCGGACGCCACCGGCTCCGGCAAGAGGGTGCTGCTGATCGATCATGAGGATTCATTCGTGCACATGCTGGCGGATTACTTCCGGCAGGTCGGCGCGACCGTCAGCGTCACGCGGCACAACCACGCGCTCGATATGATGAAGAAGGAAGACTACGACCTTCTGGTGCTGTCACCCGGCCCCGGCCGCCCGGAGGATTTCGGCATTTCGAAGTTCATCGGCGCAGCGCTTGAGAAGAATTTGCCGGTGTTCGGTGTCTGCCTCGGCGTGCAGGCGATCGGCGAATATTTCGGCGGCAAGCTCGGTCAATTGTCCACGCCCGCGCATGGCCGTCCGTCGCGCGTTCAGGTGCGCGGCGGCACGCTGATGGGCAACCTGCCGAACGAGGTCGTGATCGGCCGTTACCACTCGCTCTATGTGGATCGCGATGGCATGCCGGACGTGCTGGAAGTCACCGCCAGCACCGAGGACGGTATCGCCATGGCGATCGAGCACAAGACGCTTCCGGTCGGCGGCGTGCAGTTTCATCCGGAGTCGCTGATGTCGCTGGAAGGCAACGTGGGACTGCGGATCGTGGAGAATGCATTCAGGCTCGGGCAACCTGCGAGCCGATAATGTCCGTCATTGCGAGCGCAGCGAAGCAATCCAGATGGAACGATCATCAAGTGAAGCTGGATTGCTTCGTCGCTTCGCTCCTCGCAATTACGAACTCTTTGATTCAACTGGATTAGACAAACAATGACTCTCGAAGACGATTTGAAAGCCACCGTTCGTGCCATTCGGGACTATCCGAAGCCCGGCATTGTTTTCCGCGACATCACCACGCTGCTTGGCAATGCCTGGGCGTTCCGCCGCGCGGTCGATGAACTGGTGCAGCCCTGGGCCGGGTCGAAGATCGACAAGGTCGCCGGCATGGAAGCGCGGGGCTTCATCCTCGGCGGTGCCGTAGCGCATCAGGTCTCGGCGGGCTTCGTGCCGATCCGCAAGAAGGGCAAGCTGCCGCACACCACGGTGCGTATTGCCTATTCGCTGGAGTACGGTCTGGATGAAATGGAAATGCACGCCGACGCCATCAAGCCGGGCGAACGCGTGATCCTGATCGACGATCTGATCGCGACCGGCGGCACGGCGGAAGGCGCGGTGAAGCTGCTGCGCCAGATCGGTGCCGATGTGGTTGCCGCCTGCTTCATTATCGACCTGCCGGAACTGGGCGGCGCGGCCAAGCTGCGCGCGATGGATGTCCCTGTGCGGACGCTGATGACATTCGACGGGCATTGATACCGGCAGCGAGGCGTCAAAAATGGATTTGCAACTGAAGGGAAAAATCGCAGTCGTCACTGGCGGCACGCGCGGGATCGGCAAGGCGATTGCGCGCTCGCTCGCGGGTGAGGGCATGGATGTCGCGATTATCGGCCGCGATCTCGAGGCGGCGAAGTTAACTGCCTCGGAAATTTCAGGTGAGGCAGGCCGAAGCGTTCGCGCCTACGCGGCGGATACCGGCAAGGACGAGGCGGTTCGCGCTGCGGTCGCTGCGATCCGCGCAGACTTCGGCCGCATCGATGTGCTGGTGAACAGCGCGGCGCAGCCGAGCGGACAGGCCAAGCCGCCGTCGCTGGGCGAGATCACCGACGAGATGTTCTGGAGCGACGTCAACGTCAAGGTCATGGGCTATTTGCGCATGGCGCGCGAGGTTGCGCCCCTGATGACGGAGCAGGGCTGGGGCCGCATCATCAATATCAGCGGGCTCGGCGCGCGTCAGACCGGCACCACCATCGGCAGCATCCGCAATGTCGGCGTGGCGGCACTGACCAAGAATCTCGCCGATGAACTGGGACCGCGCGGCATCAACGTGACCTGCGTGCATCCCGGCCTGACCCGGACGGAGAAGACGCCGGGCGTGATCGCATGGCGCGCAGGACTCACGAACAAGACGGAGGCCGAAGTCGAAAAGGCGATGAACGATCTCAATACCATCCGCCGTCTCGTGACGGCCGAGGAGATCGGCCACATCGTTGCGTTTCTGGCGTCGCCAAAGTCGATTGCCATCAACGGCGATGCGATTGCGGCCGGCGGCGGCGCGCCCGGAAGCATCTACTACTGACTAGCCCAGCTTGTGCAGGATCAGGTTCAGTTCCAGTTCGCGGAAGCGGGTGTAGTTGGTGCGGACCCATTGATGCAGTTCCGATGACTGATCCTTGTTGGTGCGCAGGTAGTGCGAGAACGAGAAGTTCAACCGGCCGATGATCGACTTGAGGAACGCCGGCAGCGCCGCGACCTTGAACGGCCGCACGCGGGCGAATTCTCTCGGCAACGGCCCCCACAGCACATGCTCGTTCTCGACCGGCACCAGGGCGGCGTTCGGAAACGTCTCGCGCAGCATCGCCCACGCCATGATGGATGCACGGTCGCGGTCGGGGATAAACAGAACGATCGGATCGACGCCGCGACGATCCGCTTCCTTCATGAAGCCGATTTCCGCGATGAGCTTGAAGTAATCATCGAAGGCGTGAAAGCCGAGGTCGATGACCTTGGGCACGCCGTCATTCACGATCAGGCGGTCCATCAGCGCCATCTGCCCGAACGTATCGCTGATCAGCGCGGTCTCGGTGACGCCGGGAAGATAGTTCAGCAGCGACGGCTCGCGCAGGTTGATGTCGAAAGCGGTGACCGCGCCGCGCTGAAGCACGAGAAATTCGGTCAGCGCCCGCGCGATCAGGGTCTTGCCCACCGCGGGGCGGGGCGAGCAGACGATATAGACAGGCGTGCGGCGCATCGGCGCGATGTCCGGCTGGTGTCCGACGTCAGATCTCGCTTGTCGGCGCGCGCGATGTGGCTGACTTGTCCTTCGAGCCGACGATCTCGGTCAGCTTGATGCGGTCGAACTCACCCCACACATTGCCCAGCCAGTGGCGGACATAGCCGCGCAGCACGAACGAGTAGTTCGCGGCCTCGTCCTTCGTGCCCTTGTTGGCGACGAACTTGAGGAACGGCACCGACGCGACTTCGACCTGCTCGTAGGCCATTTCGTTCAGCTTCGG
>JAGVII010000504.1 GCA_020056155.1 Afipia sp. | reverse complement strand
TCAGCCACACCCGCCTTGCCTCCGAAGCGCCGAAAACGGCAGCGCCGGCAATCGCAAGCACCCCCGCTGCGAGGCGCGTGACTGGTGACACCATATTCTCCTCCCAGAGATAATCCGTCCGTCGCCTTGAATGGCGTTCGACGAAGGAAGACTAATTGAGCGTTCCGCGCGTGGAATTGGACGGTTCCGGGGAAAGATTGTACTGTTTCGCTATCTGTAGCGCTTTTCAAGCGACGGATTGTCTCACAATGCAGCACAGCGCGACGCATCTCACCCCTGTCACGGTCGGCTTTACCGAGACGGCGAGCCCGGGCCTGCATGCTCCGAGGATTTCCTGACGCGGATTGTTGCGGGCAGCGCCGAGGCTCTCCACCTTCAACGCACGATCGACCGGTTCGTGATGCTGAGCGGATCGCAAATCGAGGATGCGTTCGAAGCCATCGCGGGGTCTTGCCGGACGCTGGTGGATGAACTCAACGCCCCGGCCCGCGGCAGTATGACCATGGTTTCATCCCATATCCTGCTGCTGTGCCTGCATCTGTGGCGCTCGGCGACCCTGGAGGAGACCACCACTGAGGCAGCCCGTCGCGGTGACGGACCACGTCTTGTTGGCAATTTTCTTCAGATGGTCGGGCTGCACTATCGCGACGGCTGGCCGATTGCGCGGTATGCTGCGGCTCTCGGCGTCACAAACGACAAATTACATGCGCACTGCAAACGCGAAAGGGCACGCAGCCCCCGCGCGATCATACATGAGCGATTGATGCACGAGGCCTGCACCCGGCTGCATCAACTCGATCTGCCGGTCGAGCAGATCGGATACGGTCTCGGCTTTCGCGATCCGGGTTACTTCAGCCGCTTCTTTCGCAAGCATCAGGGCATCTCGCCCGGTGCCTACCGGCATCGCGCAAGAGTTGAGCAGGCGAAGCGGGGTCCCTTCTATGCGGCATGGCCATAACGCGCCTGCGATCTTCTGCATCGTCCGGCCTGCCACTTCATGCATTCCGGTACAGCGGGAGCGCATGAAACTGAACGTTCATTTCGCGACCTGAGCCTTCGCCAGTTTCGCTCCACCGGGAGCTATCTCCGCTTTCTTTCCGTTGGCGTCGAACTGCTTGAGATAGGCAATGATGTCGTCAATCTGTTGTGGATTCTTCAAGCCCGGAAAAATCATCTTGGTCCCGGGAATCTTGGCCTTCGGATCCTCGATGTACTCGCGGAAGGTTGCTTCATCCCAAATAATGCCGGAATCCTTGTTCGCAGGGGAGTAATTGAACCCTTCAATCGTCCCGGACTTGCGCCCGAACAATCCGTTGAGCACAGGACCAACCGCATTCTTTGCTTTCTCTCCGACCTGGTGGCACGCCTTGCACCGAGCAAAAACCTTCTCCCCTGCAGCAGCATCCTGGGCGGAGGCGGAAACGCTCGAGAGAAATCCTGCTGCGATGGCGAGCACGAGAATGCGCATACGGTCACTCCATGGCTGACGGTACGGCCAAAACCGAATCTGAAGCGAGCCGCAGTCGGCTGGTCAGCTTAGCGACGTGATAATTTCCCGGTAAGCAGCTTCAGGGAACGCCTTCAACGTGCGCGTCCGGATGTTACCCATCATTCCAAGCTGCAGGTTAAAACGCGCGGCAACGGCATCGTCCGGGGCTTCATAGATCGCGACGATGTCGTAGTCGCCCATGGTCAGGAAAAACAGTTTGAACTCGCCGTCCATATCCTTGAGCGCTTTCTTCGCCGCATCCAAACGACGTGGCGAATCCTTTACGCTTTGGACGCCTTTGTCGGTCCAATTTGCAAGCATGACATAGGTGGTCATGACAGTCCTCCTGCGCACGAGGCCCCCGCTTCTACGCTCCTGACTTGAAGAAAACGACCCGGGTCAACAGCGTGTAGTCCGATTCGAACACCATGATGGCCACGAAGACCAGCAGCGCCAACGGCGGAAGCAGGATGGCATAACTCAATGCCAGCCGTTCCCAGGCCATATGCATGAAAACGGCGACGATCAGACCGGCCTTCGCAACCATGAACAGCAGGATCAATGACCAGCGCAGATATCCGTGAACGCCGAAGTAATCGACGAGATATGAACAGGCGCTGAGGACAAACAGCCATCCCCAGACAACGAGATACAGCTTGATCGGATGTTGCTGTCCCTCGGCATGGGACATTGCCGGCGTGGCCGGATGCGCCGCCTGAGAAACTCGGTTCATCGCGACTTCAGCCATGTGCCACCTCACCAGAGATAGAAGAAAGCAAAGATAAACACCCACACCAGATCGACAAAATGCCAGTACAGCCCGGTGATTTCGACGATCTCGTACTGTCCCTTCCTGCTCGTGAAAAAGCCCCGTCGCTCGGTATCGAAATCTCCGC
>JAGVII010000087.1 GCA_020056155.1 Afipia sp. | reverse complement strand
CGCGTTGCATGTGCCGGAGGACCATGACATGCGAACTTTTCTGGGAATGGTGCTGGGCTGCCTGCTGACAATTGGCGTGGTTTACGTTCACGACTCGATGGCGACATCGACGGTAGCCAGCGGTGCATCGGCGGGCACGTCGCGCCAGATCGTGAACTGGGACGTCGCAGCCAGCGAGTGGGGACAGGTCAAGGAGAACGTCCACACCACGTGGCTGAAGCTGAAGGCCAGCACCAGCTAAAAATCTGGCTGATGCGATTTGAGATTGAGACGGGGCCCGGCAGGCGCGCTGGGCCTCTGTTCGTGCAGATCACACGTCCGTTGGCTTCTTCTCCAGCATGCGCGTGGCACGCGAGCGGATTGTCGCCTGGATTCCATGTGCCAGACCCGCAAGCAGCCAGGGCAGCATCACCTCCAGCCTGACGTGATCTTCCGCCACATCGATTGTTCCGCCGACCTGTTGCTTCAACGCGGTCAACCGGAATGCGAGGCGGTCGCCGCTCCAGATCTCTTCGTTAATCTGAAAAATCTTTCCGTATTCCGAGCGGATGTTGCCGAGCCCGGCCTTCAGGCGGCGGGTTGCTTCCTCCTTGCCGAGCTTGTGGGGAATGGAGACAATGAACGGTTGAGCCAATGTCGTGCCTCGGAACAATGCGATCCGCGTTTCGGAGCCGACTATATCAATTAGGCTTCGCGACGGCGGAAAATAACCGGCCTAAAGCCCGGCGCCGTTGTTTCACTTTCATTAACGCTGAGGCGCACGGCGACGTGCCGGTGGAGCAGTTCCGTGATACTTTGAAGCATGCTCCGTCTTGTGACAGTCGCGTCCGTGCTGTCGTCGAATCTCGGTGCGCGCCCCGCGCCAGTGATCGACGCGAAGGATGATGATGCCACAAGCTACTGGGCTTCCCGTCTCAGCGTATCGCCGCAAGATATCGTCGCCGCGATTGAAGAGGTCGGCCCCGCTGTCGCCGCCGTGCGAAGGCACCTGGGCAAATAGCCGGCAGCCGACCCTACTCCGATCCGCGGTCAGTCAGGTTTTACCTGTAGTAATCGCGCAGGTTCCGCCGGCGCGGCTGGCGGTTCAGCATCAGGGCGAGTGCGAAACCGACCGCGCCTGCGACGAGCAGCGCGCCGAGCGGCTATTCGCGAACGGTGGATGCCATCGCCTTGCTGCCGCCGCGATAGATATCGCTGCCGGCATCGAGCGCATCCTTGGCGTAATCGCTCGCGGCGTCGCCAATGTCGCGCGCGGCATCCTTCGCCTGTCCGTACAGATTTTGCACGGTTCCCGCGGCTTCACGCGCCCGCCCTGAGGCTTCGGTTGATGCATCGCCGGTCGCGCGGCCGAACGCACCTTCTACCTTGCCTGCGGCGTCTTTCGCAGCGCCTGTGATCCGATCCTTGTCCATCGTGTCGTTCTCCGGGGTGATGATGGACCGACAACGGTCTGACTTGCGATGGGTTCCCTCCGATGGCGCCGTGATCTCGAACAAATAAAAGGCCCGCTCCGATGAGCGGGCCCTTCGATACTTGGGGAGCCTGTCAACTCTTGATGAAGGCCAGCAGGTCGGCGTTGATCGTGTCAGCTTCGGTGGTGGGCATCCCGTGCGGAAAGCCCTTATAGGTTTTCAGCGTGCCGTTCTTCAGCAGCTTGGCGGACAGCGGTCCTGAATCAGCATAGGGCACGATCTGGTCGTCGTCGCCGTGCATCACCAGAACCGGCACCGTGATCTTCTTCAAGTCCTCGGTGAAATCCGTTTGCGAGAACGCGACAATGCCGTCGTAGTGCGCCTTGGCGCTGCCCATCATGCCCTGACGCCACCAGTTCTGGATGATGCCTTCCGACGGCTTGGCGCCGGGCCGATTGTAGCCGTAGAAGGGGCCAGCCGGCAGGTCGCGATAGAACTGCGCGCGGTTGGTGGCCGTCTGCGCCTGCAGTCCATCGAACACGTCCTTCGGCAAGCCGCCGGGATTGGACGCCGTCTTCACCATCAGCGGCGGCACGGCAGCGATAATCGCCGCCTTGGCGACGCGGCTCTCGCCGTGGCGCGCGATGTAGTGCACCACTTCGCCACCGCCGGTGGAGTGGCCGACATGCACCGCATTCTTCAAATCGAGATGCGCGGTCAGCGCCGCGAGATCGTCGGCGTAATGATCCATATCATGACCGTCGGCCACTTGGGCGGAGCGGCCATGACCGCGACGGTCATGGGCGATGACGCGAAAGCCCTTGCTGAGGAAGAAGAGCATTTGGGTATCCCAGTCGTCAGCCGAGAGAGGCCAGCCGTGGCTGAACACGATGGGCTGTCCCGAGCCCCAGTCCTTATAAAAAATCTCGACCCCGTCTTTGGTTTTGATGGTCGGCATGGTGCTTGCTTCCTCTTGTCTCATAGCAACAGAATTAAACCCGGCGGAACGGAGTTTAGCTTCTTCCGATGGCAATTGCGCGACCATCATTGGTCGTAGCCGGGTCGCATCGGCCGCAGTGCCGATCCAGCCCCATCGTGCCGCGAAGTGCGGTGCGGCGAAGCCCGCGGCACATCCAGGTTCGTGCCAGCACACGCAGCAGTCCGCGTGCAAAATTGTACAGATGAATCGCATCGATCATGATTGTACCTTCGTTCCGGCATCGAAACGGCGGCACTGTTGCCAGCGCCGCCGTTCATCGTTTAGCCGTGGAGCTTTTTCGCGGTTTCCGCGATGGTGCGGCCCTGATAGCGCGCGCCGTCGAGTTCGTTCTGGCTCGGCTGGCGAGAGCCGTCGCCGTCGGTGATGGTTGTCGCACCATAAGGCGAGCCGCCGGTCACGTCCTTGACGCCCATCTGCCCGGCGAAGCCATAGTTCAGCCCGACCACAACCATGCCGAAGTGCAGCAGGTTGGTGATGATCGAGAACAGCGTGGT
>JAGVII010000856.1 GCA_020056155.1 Afipia sp. | reverse complement strand
TTCTGAACCCTGATGACCCGATCATTTCAGACGCACCGGGTCAAGACTATTGCCCGTTAGAAGGGTGCGATTGATCAATTGCTGCAACGCGAAAAAGCGGCGCATCGTTAAGATGCACCGCCTTCCATGATAGTTGCAGAGCAATCTGCGCGGTCAGTGACCCGCAGCGGCAACCGCCGTGTCGCGCTGACGCTTCATGACAATCTTGTTCAGCGCGCCGAGGTAGGCCTTCGCCGAAGCGACCAGCGTATCGGGGTCGGCCGCCTTCGACGTCATGGAGCGGCCCTCATGCGCGAGACGCACCGAAACCTCAGCCTGGGCGTCGGTTCCCTCGGTCACGGCGTGCACCTGATAGAGCTCCAGCTTGGCCTCATGCGGGACCAGCGCCTTGATGCAGTTGAACACCGCATCCACCGGACCGTTGCCCTCGGCTTCCTCGATCTTGATCTGGCCATCGATGTCGAGCTTCATGGTCGCGCGCTGCGGACCATGGGTGCCGGCGATGACGGTCAGCGAGGCGAGTTTGATGCGATCGTGGGAGGCGGCGATTTCCTGATCGACCAGCGCCTCGATATCCTCGTCGTAGATGTCCTTCTTGCGGTCGGCGAGCGCCTTCATCCGCACGAACGCATCTTCCAGCTGGTTGGCTGCGAGCTTGTAGCCCATCTCCTCCAGTTTGTGGACGAAGGCATGGCGGCCCGAATGCTTGCCGAGCACCAGCGACGACTGCTTCAGGCCGACCGATTCCGGCCGCATGATTTCGTAGGTCTGCGCGTCCTTGAGAACGCCGTCCTGATGAATGCCGCTTTCGTGCGCGAAGGCATTCCGGCCGACGATGGCCTTGTTGTACTGGACCGGGAACGACGTTGCCGCCGAGACCAGCTTCGACGCGCGCGTCAGCATCGTGGTGTCGATCTTGTTCCAGTACGGAAACTTGTCGTTGCGCACATTGATCGCCATCACGACTTCCTCGAGCGCGGCGTTACCCGCACGCTCGCCGATGCCGTTGATGGTGCATTCGATCTGCCGGGCGCCGCCCGCCAGACCGGCCAGCGAATTCGCAACCGCCATGCCGAGATCGTTATGGCAATGGACCGAGAACACCGCCTTGTCGGAGTTCGGCACGCGCTCGATCAGCGTGCGCATGAAGTGGGTATACTCCTCCGGCACGGTGTAACCGACCGTATCGGGGATGTTGACCGTGGTCGCGCCGGCCTTGATGACGGCCTCGACGATACGGCACAGGAAGTCCATTTCGCTTCGGGTGCCGTCCTCGGCCGACCATTCGACATCGTCGATCTGGTTACGCGCGCGGGTCACATTGGCGATCGAGGTTTCGATCACCTGCTCGGGGGTCATGTTAAGTTTCACCCGCATGTGCAGCGGCGAGGTCGCGATAACGGTATGAACGCGGCCGCGCTTGGCGAACTTCACCGCTTCGGCGCAGCGGTCGATGTCCTTGGGGTGCGCACGGGACAGGCCGGCAATCACCGCATTCTTCGAGCGGCGGGCAATCTCGCTCACAGCCTGAAAATCGCCTTCGGAGGTGATCGGGAAACCGGCTTCGATGACATCGACGCCCATGTCGTCGAGCATCTCGGCGACTTCGAGCTTTTCCTCGAAGGTCATGGTGGCGCCGGGGCACTGCTCGCCGTCACGCAAGGTGGTGTCGAAAATAACGACGCGGTCCTTGTCGGACTTGTTCGCGGTGGTCATGGGAAAAATCCTTTGGTCAGATGCGCCACTTCAGGACGCTCGGGTTTCGGTGCTGTCTTCGAACCCCTGAGTGCCCAGGCGCAAACGCCCAGACGGCCCTCAGGGGCAAATAAGAAGCAGAAGCCCGCCAAGAAGGGACGAAACCGAAGCAGCGGGACGCGCGTCGAGGCCGGCGGCAAATGCCCCCGTGTCCCACTGTCCCTGAATGCCGCCGCGAATCATCGATTCAGTCCCCCAACGACGCATAATCGGCCCAAAACCGTTGACGGATGGTTGCCGAAGCGTCTGGTACGGTCGTTTCTAGACGAGAAAGGCACAGCCCCGCAACGCCAAAAAACGGTCAGGATGACTGCCCTATCAACGAGGGACGAATGACCGGCCTTCACGAAGGTGAAGTCGAAGACGTTCAGAGCCTCCGTTGCGCGTAGGCTTCACGCCGGGAATCTGCACCCAGCAGGGCATGCCGCAAGCCCTTCACGGTCGTGGTGATCTTTGCCCAGCCGCAGGACAACGCGTCACCTTTACAAGTTGCTTCCTTGCGAACCCGCGCGCGATTGACGGTTACGGGTTGTTTCACCGCAACCTTCGGCAGCGCCCGTTTCTGAACGGCGATTGGCTTCATCTGATTATTGATCGCCGCGATTGCTTGCCCCGCGTCTGCAACATCGACGGGAGCTTCCCCGTTCGTTTCGAGATAGGCCAGATATTCCTGATCCATTCGCTTGAGTTCCTGCGGCGTCGGATTAGGACCGGCGATATCAAAATGACGGTTCTGCATGAAATCAAAATAGGTATAGCCGCCGCCGGGCTTGCGACGGCCCGCGAACTTTGAATCGCATTCAGAGATGATTTTTGCCTGAGCGTCCTTCGACAGACCGGGTTGCGCCGCGCTCTGCGAACACTCCTCGAAGTCTTTCGGCGCGTACAGCCTCCACCACTCGGCATGCGCCAGCATCGAACTGGACACCACGCCGAGTCCAGTCAAGAGAACCAACAAAGCAAGCGTGCGCCGATCAGCCACTAAATGAATCCCTCACCCACGTGCATAATATTTCCAGCGAGGCCTCTCGGCAACCCGCGATATGCAAACTGTGAATTACGGGGGCGGATCGATACGGGTCTTATTCCTATCAAACAGTTCCGTTTCGGGTTCCCGCAACCTTTGCTTTGGGCGCGCGAGTCGGGGCCTGCCCCTCCCGTTCGAGCGCAATCTTCACCTTTTTCAGTTCCCCGGCGTCGCTCTTGTCCACTTCGGGAAATTTCAACTCCAGCTTTTCCATCGCACTGACGATGGCCGAACTGATCACGACGCGAGCGAACCACTTATGGTCGGCCGGCACGACGATCCATGGCGCGTGCTTTGCCGACGTATGGTGGATCATATCCTGATAGGCCGCCTGATACTTGTCCCACAGCTTGCGCTCGGCGACATCGCCCAGCGAGAATTTCCAGTTCTTTGCCGGCTCCTCGAGGCGATCGAGAAACCGCTGGCGCTGCTCCTCTTTCGAGATATTGAGAAAGAATTTCAGGATCAGCGTGCCGTTGCGCGCGAGATACTTCTCAAACGCCGCAATATCCTCGAAGCGTTCGCGCCAGATGTTTTTGGTCACCAGTCCTGGCGGAATCCTTTGCTTCGCCAAAATCTCCGGATGCACGCGGACCACTAGCACCTCTTCATAGTAGGAACGGTTGAAAATGCCGATGCGGCCGCGTTCGGGAGTGCACTTCGACGTCCGCCACATGAAATCGTGATCGAGCTCTTTCGACGAAGGTTGCTTGAACGAATAGACCTGACAGCCTTGCGGGTTGATGCCGGACATCACGTTTTCGATCGCACTGTCCTTGCCGGCAGCATCCATGCCCTGAAAGATCAGCAATACCGACCAGAGATCCTCCGCATAGAGCTTTTCCTGCAACTCGCGCAGCCTTCCGCGGTTGGCATCCACGATTTCGCGGGCCGCGTCCTTGTCGAGATCACCTTTCTCTCCGGGCTTGTGTGACTTGAGGTGAAACTCCTGCGAACCGTCGATCCGGAACGGGTCCACATAGGACTTCAACTGCCTGGCGTTCGGTTGCGCGGACTTGCCGTTTTTGGCCATAACGAGAGATGCTCCCTTTGATTGCGACGACGCTACACGGCAGCGAACCCGTCCGCCAGTGCCGGGCGTCGACATGATGATATCGATGGTCCATCATGACGGCATGATTAGTGCCGTGCCCGCCATCGCCTACGAGAATGTCCGCAAGAGCTTCGAGCAAGGCCGCATCAAGGCGGTCGACGATGTTTCGCTCGATGTGACCGCTGGAGAATTTCTCGCTGTGGTCGGCGGCTCCGGCTCCGGGAAAACCACACTGCTGCGGCTGGCCAACCGGCTGACCGCTCCCGATAGCGGCACGGTGCACGTGCAAGGCAGCGATGTGCGCGAGGTCGATCCGATTACGCTGCGCCGGAGCATCGGATACGTCTTCCAGAGCGGTGGACTGTTTCCGCATATGACCGTCGCCGGAAACATCGGCATCACGCCGCGCCTGCTCGGAACGCCGTCACAGGAAATTTCAGCGCGCGTCGATGAACTGATCGATCTCGTTCGACTCGACGGTACGCATCGCGACAGATTTCCGCACGAACTCTCCGGCGGTCAACGCCAGCGCGTCGGCGTGGCCCGCGCCCTGGCGGCGAAGCCATCAATCGTTCTGATGGACGAGCCGTTCGGCGCGCTCGATCCGCTCACCCGCGATGCGCTTGGCGAAGACTATCGCGCGCTCCACCGCAATCTCGGTTTGACCACGGTGATGATCACCCATGACATGACCGAGGCGCTGCTGCTTGCGGACCGCGTTGCGGTGATGCGCGCCGGTCACCTGATCGCGCAGGGCACCGCGCAGGAGCTATCGAACAGCACCGATGACTATGTCAACGAACTGCTCAACACGCCCCGGCGTCAGGCGGAGCGGTTGCAGGAACTGTTGCCGAAGGACCGGGCATGAGTTTCTTGTCCGACCCGCGCTGGAGCGACGCGCTGGCGCGCTTGCCCGATTATCTCGGCAACCACGTCCGCGTCAGTCTCACTGCCCTCGCGCTTGGCCTCCTGATCAGCTTCCCGCTGGCCCTGATCGTGCGGCGGCAGCCGGTGCTGCGCGATATTGCTCTCGGCGTTGCCAGCATCGTGCAGACGGTGCCGGGGCTTGCGCTGCTGGCCCTGTTCTATCCGCTGCTGCTGGCGCTGGCAGGCCTCTCGCTGGAATGGTTCGGCCACGGCTTCTCCGCATTCGGATTTCTGCCCTCGGTGCTGGCGCTGGCGCTCTACAGCATGCTGCCGGTGTTGCGGAATACCATCACCGGCTTGCAGGGCATCGATCCGGCGATCCTCGAGGCCGCGGAAGGCGTCGGCATGACGCAACGGCAGTCGCTGACCATGGTGGAACTTCCGCTAGCGCTGCCGGTGATCATGGCCGGCATCAGGACTGCCGCCGTGTGGGTGATCGGCACTGCAACGCTGTCGACGCCGATCGGCCAGACAAGTCTCGGCAACTACATCTTCGCAGGGTTGCAGACCCAGAACTGGGTATTCGTTCTGTTCGGTTGTGTGGCGGCGGCGGCACTGGCACTGGCTGTCGATCAACTGCTGGCAATGATCGAAGGCGGCGTGCGGTTGCACAGCCGCACGCGCATCGTTCTTGGTTGCCTCGGCCTCGTCGCCCTGATCGCCGCGACATTAATGCCCTCCATGGCCCGCACGAAGGCAACAACCATCGTCGGGGCCAAGACGTTCACCGAACAATACGTGCTGTCGGCGCTGATCGTTCAGCGGCTACGAGCGGCAGGATTGCCGGCCAGCGCGCGCAATGGTCTCGGCTCCAACGTAATCTTCGAGGCTCTCGCCTCCGATGACATCGATGTCTATGTCGATTACTCCGGCACGCTCTGGGCCAATCAGTTCAAGCGCACGGACATCAAACCGCGCAAGGAGCTTCTGAACGACCTGACGACGACGCTCAAGGACAAGTACGGCATCGCTCTGCTCGGCGAACTTGGTTTTGAGAACGCCTATGCGCTGGCGATGCCGCGCAAGCGTGCCGAGGAACTCGGTATCCACACCATCGCCGATCTCGCGTCACGCGCATCATCGCTGTCGATCGCCGGCGACTACGAATTCTTCTCGCGGCCGGAATGGACCACCCTGCGCCAGAGCTACAACCTGTCTTTCCGCCAACAGCGGCAGATGCAGTCAAATTTCATGTATGCGGCGGTGGCGTCGGGTGAGGTCGATGTGATCGCAGGCTACACCAGCGACGGGCTGATCGCGAAATACGATCTCGTCGTGCTCGGCGATCCGAAATCTGCGATACCGCCCTACGACGCCATCGTTCTGCTCTCCCCTCAGCGCGCCGACGATCGGGCACTCCGCGCCGCACTGCAACCGCTGCTCAACAGCATCGATATCGCCAGCATGCGCGAAGCCAACCTTCGCGCCGCGAGCGGCAACGGCAGCAGTTCTCCGGATGCGGTGGCACGGTGGCTGTGGGAAAAAGTCGTGAAGGCTAGAGGTTCTTCACGAACCCGGCATCGATCAGCAGGCGATTAAACCGCTTGGCTTCGGCACCTTGCTTGCAGGCATAGAACAGCCCCTTGCAGCGGAGCATGATCTTCTTCTGCTCGGCGAACGTGGAATCGAGCGGTATACCCGCCGCTCCCTGAACCGCGAGCGGCAAATAGGCCGCGTCGAGTGTTTCCAGCGCCGACGACATGTCCGGCTTGTAGTTAAGCGCGTCGATCGCATAGTAGGTTTTATAGTAGCGCAGGTCGTGCGTCATGATACGGTTTGCCAGCATCGCCTGTGACAGTTGCGGCTCCAGCAGCTTCTGGGAGATCGCCGGCTGATGATCGCCGAAACGCACCAGCAGGAACGGCTCACCCGGGTAGTCGGCCTTCAGCCGCGCGACAAAGCTGGCGTAGTCCGCCGCCGTCATCGCCTGACGGCGGATGTACTCGTCCACTTCGGCGGTGTTACCCGGCGCCGTCCAGCCCGCGGGCGTCAGATCCGGGCGATAACTCGTGGTCCACGGGAAATGATTGGCCGTGAGGTAGACGAGCACGAACATCGGCTGGTCCGCTTTCCGTTCGCGCGCGATCAACTGCAACGCCTGATCGAAATAGAAACGGTCCGGCTGCATGTCCTCGCTGACGCCCATCTCGGCCATGTCGATGAACTGGCCGATTCCCGCGGATGTCTGGAAACTGCGCGCGCTGAGGAAATCCCCGTAGGTCGGATACAGCGAGAACGTGCGGTAACCGCAGCGCTGCAAGGCCTGCGGCAGCCCGCGTGAAATCTTGCCCGCGGCGATGCGCGTGACATAAAACTTCAGCTTGCCGAACGAACGCGCCGACAGACCGGTCAGAACGTTGAACTCGGTGTACCAGGTCGGCCCGCCGGCGGATTCCGCGACGAACGAGCGCTGCCGTCCATCAGCCGACTTGAAGAAGTCGCGGTAGTTCGCAGGCACCTTGATGCCCGGCACGGCGCTGATGTCGAAGCTCGACTCATCCAGCACCATAATGATATTCGGCCGCTTTGCGCGCGGCGCGCATTCCGTGAGTGGAGAAGCCTGCGCGGACCCGATCATGTTCGGCGGGTCGGCCTCGATCCAGCCCGTCGATGTCAGGTGCGACACCGATACGACGCCGGAGCGCGCCAGATTTGAGATGTGATTGACGCCCTGGAAGGGCTCCCACGGCTGTTCGGGATAGATCACCGACAGCCCGGCGATCAGCGCGACGCTGGCCGCCGCCCCAGCCGCGGACACCGCGCGGCGAATACGGAAAGGATCGGCGCGCCAGATCAGCCAGACCACCGGCAAGGCGATGACCGCAAGCAGGAAGGACTGCGACTTCAGTTGCGGGAAGATTGAATGCAGGAACGAAAACGTATCGCGGTCGATAATGAGAAAATCCAGGAACGTCAGCGTGAGCTGCATAATCCCGTACTTGAACTGTGACAGCGCGATCAGGATCACAATCAAGGCCAGCGACAGCGCCGCAGATACGCCCGGCCGGCGCAGCACGATCAGCGACAGGAAATTCAGCAGCGCCCATGTCAACAGCGCCACGATCATCGCGAATGGCCCGTATTCGACGGATGCCAGGATACAGACGGCAACGATATGCATCGCGGCGATCAGCGCCACGCGCAGAAACCAGAGCCATCCATTGTTGCCAAGCCGCTTCAACAGAAGCTGGAGTTTGCCGGCCCGGGTCGTTGTCGTAACGCTTGACATGATGCAGATCCCGTTACGACGAGATGCATCGGCCGCACGGCGCGGCGCTTGCGAGAAACGATATCAGCAGCGGCAGCATGGCCTTTGACGCAACACCACCCGGCTCTGACGCCTTGCTGGAGAAGTCCAGGAGGCAACCGCGCGGCCGGCAACCGCGACGTGTCATAAAAGTGTAGCGAAACCGTCACATCGCCGCAAGCGACACCGGTGCGGCCTATTTTCAGAGTCAGTCCCGGCGTTCAGCGGGCGTTCAGCATGGGCCAAAGAGAAAGGCCGGCCGCCCTCTGAGGACGACCGGCCTATTTGACCCTCATCAGGTCTTGAGATCGGGGCTGTCTTGAACTCAGTTCTTGGTCTTGTCGACCAGCGCGCCCTTCTTGATCCACGGCATCATATCGCGGAGCTTGGCGCCCACTGCTTCGATGTCGTGCGCGTTGGCGCGGGCGCGGGTCGCCTTGAACGACGCCTGGTTGACCTTGTTCTCCAGCATCCAGTCGCGGGTGAACTTGCCGGACTGAATGTCAGCCAGCACGCGCTTCATCTCGGCCTTGGTCTCGGCAGTGATGATGCGAGGGCCGGTGACATATTCGCCGTACTCCGCAGTGTTGGAGATCGAGTAGTTCATGTTGGCGATGCCGCCTTCATAGATCAGGTCGACGATCAGCTTCAGTTCGTGCAGGCACTCGAAGTACGCCATTTCCGGCGCGTAGCCGGCTTCCACCAGCGTTTCGTAACCGGCGCGGATCAATTCGACCGTGCCGCCGCAAAGAACAGC
>JAGVII010000006.1 GCA_020056155.1 Afipia sp. | reverse complement strand
TCTGACCACGCGTGAGAGGTCGATGCCCGCAGGCAATACGCCCTCGCTGCCGAGCGCCGCGCATACGGCATGCACGCGCGAAAGCACATCGGCGAACAAATGCTGGGGCTTGCTGGGCGACGTCATTGGAGAATGTCCTGGTAAGCGCGCGAAATCGGCATATTCAGGCCGCCGCCTAACGTAAATCCGGGGTCGAGTCAAAAAGCCGCTGGTGCTCGATAATGGCGTATCTGTCGGTCATTCCGGCAATGAAATCGCCGATCCGGCGCGCCCGGCCGGCCTCGTCGTCCTCGCCGTGATGCGGCAGCCATTCGGCGGGCAGGTCGCCCGGTTCGGCCTGATAGCGTGCGAACAGATCGCGGACCACGGCCTCCGCGTCCCGCATCACGCTCATCACCCGTTCGTGGCGATACATCCGCGTCTTGAGAAAGGACTTGATCGCCGCTTCGGTTTTCTCGGCCTCAGTCGAAAAACTAACCAGCGTGGCGTCATGATTGCGCACATCGATCACGCTGCCGGGGTGCAGGGCCGTGAGCCGCTTGCGCGTTTCCGAGAACACATCCTCGATCAGATAGGAGATCAGTTCGCGCACCAGTTCGGCGCCGCGGCGGGTCTCATCGAGCACGGGATAGCGCGCCGTGATGACGGCGTTGATGTCGGCGATCAGCGGAATGGCTCCGAGATCATCCACCGTGAACAGCCCTGCCCGCAATCCGTCATCGATATCATGCGCGTCATAGGCGATGTCGTCGGCGACGGCGGCAACCTGCGCCTCCAGCGAGGCGTAACTCCACAATTCGAGATCGTGATACGCGACGTACTCCGATATCCCCACCGGCACGCCGTGATCGCGGTAGCGGCCGACGGGCTCGCCGTTGCGGTCGATCAGGGGGCCGTTGTGCTTGACGATTCCCTCTAGCGCTTCCCACGTCAGGTTGAGGCCGTCGAACTGCGGGTAGCGCCGTTCCAGCAGCGCCACGACGCGCAGGCTCTGCGCGTTGTGATCGAAACCGCCGTGGTCCCGCAGGCATTCGTCGAGGGCTCGCTCCCCGGCGTGGCCGAACGGCGGATGGCCAAGGTCATGAGCCAGCGCCAGCGTCTCGGTGAGATCTTCATCGAGGCCGAGCTGCCGCGCCAGCGCGCGGGCGATCTGCGCCACTTCCAGCGTGTGGGTCAGGCGGGTCCGGTAGTGATCGCCTTCATGGAACACGAAAACCTGGGTTTTGTGCTTCAGGCGGCGGAATGCGTTGGAATGAATGACCCGGTCGCAGTCCCGGCGGAAGGCGCTGCGGCGCAGACTGGGCGGCTCGTTAAACCGCCTGCCGCGGCTTTGACCGGGATCGCAGCCATAGACCACGGGAGGGGCAGCCATTCCGACCGACATACGAATTATTCTACTTTCGGTGTTTGATTCTGGCGTTCAGCGCACTTAACTACGCATTACGGGGACATTCAAACACCCCGGCCGTCCGGAGACCTGTCATGACTGCCACTGACCTCGCGCCAGCCACCAACGTCACGATTTCGGAGCGGGCCGCGAAGCGAATCGGCACGATCCTCAAATCCGAGGGCGAAGGCGCGATGCTGCGCATCAGCGTCGAAGGCGGCGGCTGCTCCGGCTTTCAGTACAAATTCGACGTCGAGCGCGCCAAGGCCGACGACGATCTGGTGATCGAGCGCGACAGCGCCGTGGTGCTGGTGGACCCCGCCTCCGTGCCGTTCCTGGCCGGATCGGAAGTCGACTTTGTCGATGACCTGATCGGTGCGTCGTTCCGCGTGGTCAATCCGAACGCCACCGCGTCCTGCGGCTGCGGGACCAGTTTTTCGATTTAGTCCGCTATTCTCTCCATTGTCATCACCGGGCACAGCCGTCTGAAGGACGGCGTCGCTTTGCTCGCCTATGTCCCGGTGATCTCGTTTGGTTGAGCACAGCGCATCATGATCGGGATGCCCGGGACAAGCCCGGGCATGACGATGATACAAATGATCATTTCTCCGCAAACAGCCGCTTCGCATTGCCGTGCGCGATCTGTTTGGCGACGGCGGGAGGCAACTGCTTCAGCCAGCCGCGATACTCCGCCATGATCGCGCCGTAGCTCGACCAGCGCTCGCTGACCCACGTATCCGATCCCAGCAGAAAGCGGTCCGGATACTTCTCGAACATCGCACGCCATTCCGGCGTCAGTGCGCCACCGGCACCCGTGATGCCGCTGCGATAGGACAGTTCACCCCATAGCTGCGGATAGGTCGCCAGCATCGAGGCGACACGGCTCGGCGCGAGGCTGAAGCCGGTGTGCGCCCAGATGATCTTCGCGCGGCCGTTGTGGCGCATCAGGATCTCGACAGCCTCATCGTCCGCATGGGCGTGAAGGTAGAGATCGTTGGCGACGGCAAAATCGACGGCTTTCTTGACCCACTCGCTGGCCGCGGCCTTGCCCGAAAGATGAAATTCGCCGATGCCGCGGTAGTAGCCGCGCTTGAACTCATCCTGCACCAGATCGAAGATCGTCGGATCGTTGAACCATGTCTGGATATCCGGACGGACACGGTACGGGCGAATGAACGGAACGATCCACAAGCCGTCGGCTTTGGCATCCATCAGCGCATGCGTTCCCGTGTTGGGACGGCTGGTCGCCAGAATGCCGGTGACGCGGTGCTTCTTGAACAGCGCGAGCACTTCCTCGACCTGATAGTACGGGGTCGGCTCCCAGTTGTAATGGAGATGCGCGTCGAAGATCTCGATCGGCTC
>JAGVII010000113.1 GCA_020056155.1 Afipia sp. | reverse complement strand
CATCTGAAAAGAAAATGGGCCGGCAAGAGCCGACCCATGGAAGATGAAACTCACTATCCGGAGCCACGAACACCAAAATAATCACCGCGAGGCGATCATGTCCTATGGCTTCAAATTATCGCGCCCTTTGTATGCCCTGCCCCAAATCGTGTGCACGTCTTGGTTGGTCACAGAATAGCCACAGACTAAGAAGGTGACGGAATGATGCATCCCCCAAATGGGTGAAAGCTGTACGGCGTATCTGGCAAAAGAGCGAGTTGTTCTGACCAGTTAGGCTTATTCGATACGAGTCAGCCCCGACCACGAGCATTTACCTGATAACGAGTCTTGCCATCATGGCGGCGAGTTCGCTCTGGCGCGACACGCCGACCTTGGAAAACACCCGCTTTAAAACCGAGCGCGCGGTTTCCTCGGCGATGCCGAGCCGCTCCGCCGCATCCTTCGGCGAGAGACCGGAACCGACCAGCGCGGCAATCCGGGCTTCCCCCAGCGTCACACCGAGAACATCGCGGATCAACGTCGGATCGGGAACGCCGTCCGCCGTCGGGTTCATCAGAAGCACGATCGCCCGTGCCCGCGTCAGAAAACCATTGCCGACATTCTTTGCCGGTATCGGCAGCACATACAGCGCCAGCGGCCGGCTGGCGTTCTGCCGATGGACCAGGATCGGTTTGGTGTCCTGCGACAGAATAATCCGGTTGCCGTCGAGAGCATTCCGGATCGCGGCCACCGCCTCTCCGCTCGCCACCGGATTCGCCAACACCAGCCGGTCGTTCACGATGTTCAATCCATCGCCGAGCAGCGCCTGAGAGGCCGCGTTGGACGACACCACCCGGCCCATCGAGTCCAGCGCAAATACGCCGATTCCGATCCGGGCCATCGCCGTACCCATACCGGCGTTAACGGCCTGTGAGTCCATCAGGTGAATGCTCAGACGGAGCGACGTTTCCACATGCGGGGCAAGCCGCTCCAGCATGCTCAACTCGTCTTCCGAGTATTCCGGACGGCCGATCGCGCGCTGCACACTGAGCGCGACTTCAATATGAGGGTCCGGAGAAACCGTCGCGGCGGCAAAGTAACGCAAACCGTGGCGCCGCAGAAAATCATTGTAGAATGGATCGGTTTCGACGTCCTCGGGGGACACGACGTCGCGGTCGGTAATGACGTCGCGTTTGAAGAAATAGCCCCGTTCGCGCGCGCGGATCGCCCGAAGATCGCGGTCGCTCCAGCCCGCAGCGTAGTCCGCGCTCACCTCCTTGAGCGAGGGAGATTCGATGACGCCGAAGCTGCCGTCGTCACGGCCATAGATCAGGATCGCTCCGACATCGTCGAAACATTTCGTGACGATCTCAAGGGCTGACGGCCAGCGCGAGGGCTCCGCTGCCGCCGCATAAATCGCTTCAATCGCCGCAATGAGGCGGTCATGTTGCTGCAAACAGGCCTCGCAATGGAATAAGGCGCCAGATCAAGAACTGAAAAAATAGCACGGTGTTCGGGCCGCCTGTGTGATCTGGATCACGTAACCGTAAACACGCAGAAACCCTGAAAAGTCCTCTACCCTAACAAAAAGGCCGCCCCGAAGGGCGGCCTTTTGATCATATGACATATGTCATGTGTTCCAGCGCAGGGAACTATTCCGCAGGCGGCAACGCCAGCGGTTCCGGTTCCGGAGCAGCCGGCGTGATCGCCGCCTGCTTCTCACGCTCGTCGAGGATCAGCTTGTCGCGCTTGGTCGCAACTTCGCGGATCTTCGCCATCGAGGCGCCGGTACCGGCCGGGATCAGGCGGCCGACGATAACGTTTTCCTTGAGGCCTTCGAGCGGGTCCACCTTGCCGTTGACGGCAGCTTCGGTGAGCACGCGCGTGGTCTCCTGGAACGACGCCGCCGAGAAGAACGACCGCGTCTGCAGGCTCGCCTTGGTGATGCCGAGCAGCACAGGGTTACCGGTCGCGGGCTTCTTGCCCTCGTCCTTTGCCTTGGCGTTGAGCTGGTCGAACTCGATCTTGTCGATCTGTTCGCCCGAGATCATGTCGGTCTCACCCTGATCGGTGATTTCGACCTTCTGCAGCATCTGACGGACAATCACTTCGATGTGCTTGTCGTTAATGAGCACGCCCTGGAGCCGGTAAACTTCCTGGATTTCATTGACCAGATAGGCAGCGAGTTCCTCGATGCCCTTGATCGCCAGAATGTCGTGCGGCGCCGGATTGCCTTCGACGATGAAATCGCCCTTTTCGACGATGTCCCCGTCCTGCAGATGGATGTGCTTGCCCTTTGGAATGAGGTACTCGCGAGTCTCCTCGTTCTTGTCGACAGGCTCGATCGAAATGCGGCGCTTGTTCTTGTAGTCGCGGCCGAAGCGGATGGTGCCGGCGATTTCCGCGATGATCGCGGCATCCTTCGGCTTGCGGGCTTCGAACAGTTCCGCGACGCGCGGCAGACCGCCCGTGATGTCGCGGGTCTTGGCGCTTTCCGTCGAGACACGGGCGAGAATGTCGCCGGCCTTGACCTTGGCACCAACGTCCACCGACAGAATGGCATCGACCGAGAGCATGTAGCGGGCGTCACCGCCACGCGCGAGCTTCAGCACCTTGCCGTCCTTGCCCTTGACCACGATGGCCGGACGCAGATCCGCGCCACGGCCGGTCGTGCGCCAGTCGATAACTACGCGCTTCGCGATACCCGTGGATTCGTCGAGCGTTTCCGAGATCGACTGGCCTTCGACCAGATCCTCGAATCCGATCGTGCCTTCGACTTCGGTGAGAATGGGGCGTGAATACGGATCCCACTCCGCGATGCGCTGGCCGCGCTTGATCATGTCGCCGTCATCGACCCGCATGCGCGCGCCGTACTGAATGCGATGCGTCGCACGCTCGGTACCGTCGGCATCGACAACCGCGACGACCATGTTGCGGACCATGGCAGCGTTGAAACCTTCGCTGTTGGTCGCGATCGCCTTGTTCTTGATGACGATCTTGCCGTCGAAGTTCGACTCGATGAACGACTGCTCGTTGATTTGCGCCGCGCCACCGATGTGGAACGTACGCATGGTGAGCTGCGTGCCCGGCTCGCCGATCGACTGCGCAGCGATAACGCCGACAGCCTCGCCGTGGTTGACGGGCGTACCGCGGGCGAGATCGCGCCCGTAGCACTTGCCGCAGATGCCGTTGACCAGTTCGCAGGTCAGCGCCGAGCGGATCTTCACTTCCTGGATGCCGGCCTGATGGATGGCGTCGACGTGAGTCTCCTCCATCAGCGTGCCGCGCTTCACGACGACCCTGTTGGTCGCAGCGTCACGCACGTCCTCGCCCGCGGTGCGGCCGAGAATACGCGAGCCGAGCGAGGCGACGACCGTGCCCGCGTCGATGATGGCGCGCATCTTGATGCCGAGCTTGGTGCCGCAATCGTCCTGCGTGATGATGCAGTCCTGCGCCACGTCCACCAGACGCCGGGTCAGATAGCCCGAGTTCGCGGTCTTCAACGCCGTATCCGCGAGGCCCTTACGGGCACCGTGGGTGGAGTTGAAGTACTCCATAACCGTGAGGCCTTCCTTGAAGTTCGACACGATCGGCGTTTCGATGATCGAGCCGTCCGGCTTGGCCATCAGGCCGCGCATGCCGGCAAGCTGACGCATCTGGGCCGGCGAACCGCGCGCGCCCGAGTGAGCCATCATGTAGATCGAGTTGATCTGGGAATCTTCGCCCTTCGCGTTCTTCTTGACGGACGAAATTTCCTTCATCATCTGCTCGGCGATCTTCTCCGAGGCTTTCGCCCAGGCGTCGACCACCTTGTT
>JAGVII010000316.1 GCA_020056155.1 Afipia sp. | reverse complement strand
CCGCCGCACCCGCGGCATCAAGCAGATTGCGCGTTCCCTCGAAATTGACACGCCAATGCAGTTCCGGATCGGACGACTCAACGGCATGGGCGTAGCCAGCGCAATGGAATACGCATTCGATGTCGGCACACGCGCCACGCAAAGACGGCTTATCGAGCAGATCACCGACGATGGCGCCGGGATTGGCGGTAGCGTTACGCGCCAACGCACGATCATCGGCGCGCAACAAACGACCGCCTATGAAACCTGTGGCGCCAGTAACGAGTGAAGTCACGCCCGTCGCCCCGTCCCGGAAAGAAAGTAGCGCGCCATGCTCGCCAGATGCCAGCGCAGATGCCGCAGGCTCTTCCGGCTCTGCCGGCGGGCATCGTGAATCGCCGAGACAGATGGACAAAGCACGACCTTCATGCCGTCACGCCACGCCCGTGCACAAATGTCGACGTCCTCGTAGTAAAGGAAGTATCGCTCGTCGAAACCGCCAAGGCGGGCATAGTCGGTTGTCCGAAACAACATGAACATCCCCGCGACCCAATCGGGAAAGATCAGTGCTTGTCCCGAAACCATTGGATAACGACCATCATTGTGCCCAACCGCCTTCTTCAGCAGCCCGCTCATGGTAGGGAAATGCCGCGCGCTATCCTCAACGCCCCCGGATGGCGAAACAATCAGCGGCGCGATAATTTCGCGGCGCCCTTCCACCAATGACTGCAACAAGGAAGGGAATGGGTTCCCAATCAGTTGGATATCAGGATTGAGTACGCAATATATCGGCATACGACACGCTCGAAACGCCGCATTGTGGTTGGCGCCAAATCCCTTTGGGCTCGGATTTTCAATCACACCAACCAGATCGTCTGGCGCGAATCGAATCTCCTCCGGCACATTCTGCGTGACGATGACTTGCCCGACTTCGGGACAATTCCTGAGCTGCTCAATCAAGGCCGATACCATCTTGCCGTGGCCATGGCTAACAATGGAAACCGCAACCGACCCCCGCCCTGCATCAACGGTCACGGCTGTTCGTCCAGGCCAGGATCATTCCGGGAACGGCAACCAGTCCATAAGCGGCCAGAAACGCAACGAGTACGCCAAGGACACCATGACCGCTAACGACGGTCATCGAAATTGCCAAACCGATCACGGTAGCCGCCATCGCCGGCACCGCCAACGCTTCACGTCCGCGAGCCCGGAAATACACGGAGAGCATACCAATGCAGTGGAAAATGAGGAACACGGCGGACAAGAGCAGCAACTCGAAGGGCGGAAGTATACGTCGGGCAACGAACGTCTCCGCAATCAAGGATGCGGCAAGAACCGCCACACCATAACCAAGCACCATCAACAGAAACGCCTTCTTGAATTCGGCCAAGAACATCTCATGCGAATCGACACGCCGATCTTCTGCAACAAGATGGGTAATGCGCGGCACCCGGGCGATCAGCCACGATGCACACAATGAACCAAGCAGGTTGGCGATGACCATCGACAGACCTAACCGGCCAGCCGAGGCCGCATCGCCAAAGTAGAACACCACCAGCGTAGGCGAATTCAGGAACACATAACCGGCCAGCCATGACAACGCCACCTTGCGCTGAAGGGGCCAAATCTCGTCGCGCCAGGCGAAAGCGCCAGTCTGATCGACAGACACCATTAACAGCGGCCGATAACGAGAGTACATCCAAACGAATACAACGATGGCAACCGAAAGTGGCGCCATTGCCGGTGCGAACAGTCCCTGCCCGCCGGCCAACAGTACCCAGGCCACTAGAGCGCCAAGGGCGTAATGCCCGAGCCGCAATAGATAGACTTCCGAAACGCGTCCCGCTCCTTCCAGAATCGCCAGAAGCGGAAGGGCCGGCATGCTGACAGCGACCGAAACGACCACGAATATCCACGGCCATTCCCAGCCAATATCCTGAACCACCGGCTTGGCGTACGAAAAGTACAGATAGCCAATCGGGATCAGCAGCAGCGCAATCAGGGCGGCCCGCGCATACCACTGCTTGGCCCAACCGGTCATGGCGAGAAATTCCCGCCTGGACTGTCCGTCGGGCGACAGATAGCCACCCTCGCCGATCTCCAATCCGGGGAACATGCGTGCCGAAACCTGGACCAGGAGCCCCGACAACCCGAGGTCCAGCAACACATATCCGCTCAGTAAGCTGCCGATCGCGTAGTAATAGCCCTGTTCATCCGGCGAAAGAAAATAGGCGACCAGCAGCGCGGTAATCAAGCCCGATAGAGCCTGCCAGCTCTTCTGTAGCAAGACGATGTGGGCTGAAGAAAGCGTGCCCATCTTCCGCTAAATCCGGAACCGTCCTGAGCGTATTCTCTTGCCGACAATCTTTAGCGTTCCCGCCCAACCTCTGTCGTCAATCACATCCCGAAGAAAATAGGTGAAATCAATTGCCCGCTGAAGCAAGCCCGGAGGTTTCAGAAAACCTTTAGCGAAGGGGGTAACGTAAGCGCGATTTGCTGCAATGGCTTGCGTATCCACCATGAACGCCTTGACCTGGCCCGGGATCTCATCCAGCCTGCGCAGATGTTCCTCACGCGCAGCCGCGACGGTCTCCTGAGCATGACGCATCTGCTCCGGCGATGCGCCCCAGGCATAACCAAGACCACGGAGCTCCTTGCCACCCAATGGCGTCTGAAAGTGTTCGTTGGGAAGAAACACAACCGGACATCCACACAAAATCGCCTCCAACGCCAATGCCGAGTCTTCGTAGCAGTAGAAGAATTCGAGTCGCTGGAACAACGAGCGAATCTGGTCAGGGGTCTGAGAGTCAGGCCGGTCACGCGTGATTTCCAGCATTCCGTCAGTAATCGGAAATGCCTTTCCACCGAAGTGGTACTTGAACTTTCCGGCGTAGAAAGCGCTACCGGACCGAACGACGGGTTCCCTTGGAGGGCAAAAGAACACCGGATCGGATACAGGAAGAAATATCGTCCGACGCGGCTTCTCAATGCGGATTTGGTCGGCAATGGCCTGACTGAAGGCCAGAAGATAGTCATCGGCCGCTAGCGGCTCATTTCGAAAAAGAAGTTCGTCGTAGTTCAGCAAATATCTCACTCTGACCGGCGGTGCAAACTTCGATATGCGCACTGTTTCCGGGTACACCACGATAGGTGTCAGCCCATTCTGAAAGTGGTAATCAACAATCCTTTGATTCAAGAATGGCGCCACATCCATCGGCGACGACGCGAGGTCATGATTAAAGTGCGGCGAAAGAAATATGAACGCCGAGCCACCTGCCCTATTGATCAGATCGGCAAGCCTGAATAGCACGCGCACACCAGCAGAAGTTCGGGCGTAACGCGGGGAAACAATGTAGTAGGGATGCTTGGCAAGGTCACGCATCGATGAGGATGTCGAACCGAACTTCACGGAGAAATCGTTTCGCCAAAGCGGTGAGAACTCTCCAGAAGAATCGTCTCAACTCTCCGGTCCGCAAATACAGGAGAACGCTTGGACAACACGATAAAGTTCTCACGGAAGATATCGTACTCCGCCGGTAACCCAAACGTGTGATACCCGATGTCCTTAGGCAACATGGGTTCAAGATAGCGTTTAACGAAGGCATAGTTATCGAAAAAGAAACTGACCGATGTCGCCTTGGTCTTCTTGATCTCAGCAGCAATTTCCTTTGCGCACTCGCTCACATTGACATCGAACTTCCCGCACTTCTTCCAACGATCTTCGTGCATATAGTACGAAGTCCTCCATCCCTTCTCGGAAAAATAGACGAGGTCATCGTCCCAGCTTTCGATAAGTGCCCGCTTTTTCAGATCAAATCGACGATCCAATTCCTCCAACTTATCGAGTGCATCGACCAACGAGTACCCGTTTTCGACTTTCATGTCGAACCAATACCGCTGGAATTGTTTCGTCGCGTCGTACGCGAGAAACTGGTCAAGATCGACCGGATACACACTTTGTGGGTAGTGCCCCATCTTCATCGAAGGGATGCCAATATTGAACTCGACTCCCTTGAACCCAGAAAAAGCCGACTCGTACAGTTTGTTCTTCATATCGTTGTGCACCGACATGACCTTATTTCCGTACGTTGCATTTAGATATTCCACATTTCTCCGAGCAATAAATTGTGGATCATCCCGGATAAACCTAACGCCAGAATCCGCGTAAAGCGCTTTGTCCAACTCTCCATCAGCTCGCATCGTAACGGCATCTCTTTCGTCGAGCGCATACTGATCATCACCAAGGTCATACCGGTGATCGTATTTGAACTCCTGAATTCCACTCATACCCGTCATGGTTTCAAAGAGTAAATCCAATGTGAAAACGCGACCTCGATTGCGTCTGAGAGTCTCGAAACGATGCGGATTCCTAGCTATCCATTGAGGTGAGAACTGCATCACCAAGGGCGACCTTACCATCGAATAAGTGAACCGCGAGGCATCGTGAAACTTCTTCCCATAGACGTCCTCCCCGTGATCGGAAAAATAGACGAATACGGACGGTTCTCCCACCTGCGTCTTGGTCATATCCCAGAGCTCTGAAATTAACCGGTCGGTGTAATGGATGGATCTGTCGTACGGATCGAGAACCTTCTCAACAAACTCTTTATCCTTGGCAATATCCCCGAGTTCCTCAATGCCGTCATTGAAGCGTACTCCGTACGCGTCGGGAACTCGTCGCGCGTAGTCCGCGTGCGATCCCATTAGATGCAGAACGACGAGGTTATTCCTGCCTCGATCCATGGACTCAAGAATATCCCGTAAAGCGTTCTTGATTTGGCCCAGCGGGCGGACGTACCTGTTCTGCTTGGATACTTGAGCTATCGCATTCAGCGGCGTATCACCTAGTGCCGATCCCTGTTCATCAATCCAATATGTATCGAATCCTGCCGTGTTCATCAACTCAATGAGTGTAGGCGCACGCCGGATATCAAGGTCGTTGTATTGATTCGCCTGACTCAGCGCTTGCGTTAGCGATGGAACCGTGTGAGAAAAACTTGTATATGCATTGTCAAAAATAATCCAGCTCGGATCGGACGTCTTCTGATCCATCCAGGGTGTTGTCTTTCGAAAATATCCGTAAGCCGACATATGGTCCCGGTTTGCCGACTCACCAATTACTACGAGATATAGCTCGCCTTGGTCCTTCTTGCTGGCAGTAATTGCGTGCGTCAAACGGCGTTCATTGATCAATGCGATCAACTCGTCGGTACTACGTTGGTATTCCGCATACGCACTAACAAGCTCTGCGGCCACCGAATTTCCTGTTGGGTACATAAGCGGAACACAGATACCCATCACGAGTGCTGGAAGGACCAATATGGACCTCCGCGCAGCATACATTTCCGAAAAAAAGGCCATCAAGACGCCAAGCGACGGAAACACAGGAATCAGGAAGATGAACAACAGTTCGCGCGTACTGAAGTGTAAAACGAGAAACTCGACCGACTCTCGCGATGACGATTGAAATACCGCCGACGCATCTGCGGCTGACAATATCCCTGAATTCCGATCAAGATGCCCCAGATAGGTAGCGGCAGCGGCGTAGAGAAGGAAGCCCAGATAGCATATCGCAGCAATCAGGCCACCCACAGCCCAACTATTTGGGCCCGAGCCAAGAAAGCCACGTAACGATGCGATGATGGCCAGTGCGAGTACGCACCAAGATAAGTAGGTGAAATAGAGCGCAATACTTCCCTGCACTGGAGTTAGAAGCAGGACCACTCCAAACAAGGACGCAACCGACAGAAGTACAGTTCCTGCCTTTATCGTTCTAGAAAACGTGGGCTCGTATCCGTGCGAACGATAACGAAAGAAGACGAACACCAGCCATCCACACATCGCAAGACTTCCGGAAACCACATACAGCGTAAACATCGAGCTTTCGTCGAAGACTCCGATACTGCGACTTATCTGGAAATTGCGCACTTGGCCGTTGAAAGGGCGCTGCTTCGAAAATCCGGTTCCAATAGCGACGTCATCCAAGGGAAGATCACGAACAACCCCAGAAACCGTTCCAATCGCAACACCATCCAGCCAAACATCAAGTTTCCCGTCCACGACCTCCAACACAAAGTCGTGCCAACTCCCGGGGATTGGCATCCGACCGAGATCCATCCCCAATGATTCTCCCAACGCCGAACTGGCGACAAGTCCCATTCGGCTATTGGGTCCCTCATTTGTCGATAGCTCTAGCCGAATGCCGTTGTTGCCCTGCGATGTCTGAAATATGTTCTGATAACCGTCTCCAATTCGGTGCTGTAAGACATTCCCATTGATCTTGAAAGAAAGGCTGACCCGGAGCCTGTCGGACGGCCTAGCGATATCCTTGGAAATGTTACCAATCTCGACCGCCCCATTGCCCAGGGAGAAGTCATACTCGATTTGGGGCGCCACACGACGGTGCAGCACATAAGAGTCCAGCGTCGCAACTGTCAGCAATACGACGAAGACGAGCAACCCTGCTATTACCACAGGCCGCGCCCAAGACCTACTCATTGCGACTCATCCACCACGATGAGTTCATGCCGCAATCCAACATCACAGCCACTATGAACCAGATCCCGTCACCGACGTAACCGACTCACTTGTGCCGGACTTTCGAAGTCGCCCAACACCAAGTGTCGCAGCCATGATTGCAATACCGATAAGGACACCCAGCGCAGCAAAATACATTGGGCGAGGGAAAACCGGCTCCGCAAGCGTGACGACACGCCCTATTTCGCGGGTTGGGCGAGACAATGGCTCCATCTGCGAGATAAGCAACTGCACACGCTCGCCAGAAATATCTCCCTTGGCGATCTCGGACACAATCTTCAGTAGCATCGGGTGCAACACATTTTTGATAGGCCCTGCGATCCGAGCATGTTCCTCAGTGATCTCGGCGACGATACCCTCACCCAATTGCTGTGCCAGTTCCGCCGATTCCGCCCGAACTCTGACAATTATCAGGTCAGAATTCATTGGCTGGCGCACATCGAGTTTCCCTTTGCCTCCGAACCGCTTTGGCAGCAGTTGCTGAACAACGCTTTGCCTTCCCACTCTTCGCGAAACTGCCTGGACGAAAGAAGGGGAGGTCATCCGCTCAAAGGTCACCGGAACTGCCTCAATCGGCATCGCATGCGCAGTAAAGCCTCCCTGACTAAGCTGCCCAATGTGCCCGACCTGTCCCACTTGTATTTCGGCGACAGCCTCCCATTCCTGAGGCACGACGACAAACAACGCTCCCGCCAAGGACGTTCCGACGAAGAGTGATACGAGTATCTGTTTCCAATGCAGCTGGAACAAACGCAATACACTTATTGAACGATCACCCATTCAGTATCCCCTCGCGTTTCTGAACAACGGACTTCGCAGATGGCAACTGGATGCAGATTCCTCCGGGGGCATTTCTCCGATCGGACATCAGTTCCCAAGATAGACTGGCAAGTAAAAGAAGATTAAGCACAGGTCTGACGATGCTCCCCAACCCGAGCTCCCATTCGATATCCTTAGTGATTCCTGAGAGATAGATAGCCTGTTGTCCCACTAAGCCTTTGACTAGCACCAACCAGTCAAGTGGCAGCGCCATCGCGGCAACTATTATGAGATACGTGCGCCCAAGCCGCATTTCCACAAAAACAGGAACAAACGCCAAGTAGAAAATCAACGTGTATCCCCCTACCGATACACCCAAGTTTGAAATAATCGCGCCGAGCACTGCGACCACTTGTCGGTCTTCGGTTGACGCTTGCGAAGAGATGATTGCCCAAAGAGCAAACAGCAAGACGGCCCACTTTATCCCTTCCAAAAAATAGGCTAGCGCGATTGGATCTCCAAGGGCTTCTATGTATCCGCTTTGATGGGGCCCCATCGACCCAAGCACATATGAGAACGCCGAAATACTCGAAGGCATAGACATAACCTCGCGGAGGGAAAATAGGCTCTCATTTCGCGAAAAAGCCAGCAGATTCTCCAGGAACAGGAAGAACTCCCTGTCCACCAGTAGCCCTGTAACAAGAAAGAGCACTCCACCGGCAAGTAGGGCCCCCGCGAGTTCTTGCCACGACCGCCTTACTATGTACAGAAAGTAGAGCACAGCGAAGTACGGTTTCAGGTTGACAAGCAACGCTATCGCCAATGCTCTTCCGACCGGCTTTCCGTAGATGACGGATGGCAATAACAACAACGAGAAAATAGCCAGATTTCCTCTCTCCAGCGCAAACAGCATTGGGGTGCATGTCAGCGCGATGCAATAGATCATCAGCCTCTCGGTAACCGAAAAATCGCTCCAATACGAACGCGATATTACGTATGCAGGAACTAGCGCATATGCGGTCACTAAGACAATCTGAAGGTTGACGGCATTCTCCCTAAGCGCAAACGCGTTCAAGAATCTCTCATCGCCAACCGCAAGCCATCGGAGCAAATCCAACACCAAGAAATTTAGTGGTGGATATACGGACCCCCACTCCGAATATCGCCCGTCGCTATCCGCCCAAAACATGGGGTGGAAGAAGTCCATGAAGGTATCTGTCTTGTCATAAACAAATGGACTTGGCAGATAGCCGTTGGAGGTAAAGAAAGACCAATACGACACAGCGCCGCCCACCGTGGCCACACAAATCGCCAAGATGAGCATTTTCCGACTAATCGTATTTGTCTCAAAAAACGATGGCATATCTGAAGTTCTCAAGGCACTTGATCGCCACAAACAATCCGCACTGGAAATTGAATTTCCAAGCAATCAACGGCGCGCTAGAAGTTAATTTTTTCCTTTTCCACCACAACCGGGCGGCGCTGAACGTAGGTGTGAATCGATGCAATGTACTCGCCAAGAATGCCGATAAAGAACAACTGGATCCCAAACAGAAAGAAAAGCCCAATCGCCAGCGGCGCAATCCCTAGCGGGAATGAATCCCAGAACAATACTTTCAATACCAAAAAAACAAATGCCAACACCAGGCTGATCGCGCCCAATGCGAAACCAGTGAACGCCGCAATCCGAATCGGCACCTTTGAATGGCTGACAACACCCAGCATGGCGATGTCGTACAAGGTATAAAGATTGTTCTTCGATATTCCGCGCAGCCTTCGTGGCTGGGTAAACGGGATAGTCTTGATTTCGTAGCCGAGTTCACAGATCAACCCACGGAGGTAGGGATAGGGATCGTCAATCTGTCGAACGTGGTCGAGAACTTCGCGGTCATACAACCCAAAGCCCGTTGAATCGGCCAACAAGGTAATGTCAGAAATTCCGTCCAGAAAGCGGTAATACGCCTTGCGCAATGCGTGAACCCAGGCGGACCCCTTGCTCTCCGGCTTGGTTGCCATAACCAGCTTGTAGCCCTCTTCCCAATACCGGATGAACTCGGGAATCATTTCCGGTGGATCTTGAAGATCAGAGGCCAGATAAATGGTGGCAAGCCCGCGGGACTGCAAGATGCCGTAGTAGGGGGAACGGATATGACCGAAGTTACGCGTATTGACAATGACTTTAACCATCGAATCACTTGCCGCCAGTCGCTTCAGCTTAGCCACTGTACCGTCTTCCGAATGATTGTCGATGAAGATCAGCTCGAACTCGTATTTCGTAAGGCCCAAAGTCGCCGCTTTGATCCGGGCGTAGAGCTCATCGACGTTGTCTTCCTCGTTGTAGCAGGGGGTAACAATGCTCAGTAGCGGCCGTTCGGTCATGGTGTTATTTCTCCTTTCGGAGTCGCGATCGTAAGCATGTTGCCGAGCTTGAGACCGACAGTAATATGCCAGAAACTCGGCACCGACTTGATTTTGATGCCCAACGCCCAGAGCAGATGCTTCACCAGAAAACCTATTTCGAAAAAGTTGGTGGTCTTTTCTTGATGTAGCACTTGGAAACCCGCAGCACCCAAGAGTGCGCGCATGGTCGATGGGTTATAGATTTGTGGATGTTGAAGACAGAACGCCGGCCATCTCCAGCTAACGATATGTCGCAAGAGCGACGATTCATCATGTGTCACCAACAAGAGCCGGGCCTCCGGTCGCAGCTTTTTTCGTAGATCTCGCAAGGTAGCTATCGGGTCTAGCAGATGATCCAAAACGTGAATCATGACGGCCACCGAGGCCGCTTGATCCGGTACGCTTGAGAAGCCGAACATGTCATGAATGATGTGGGCTCTCTGGCCATCCACGACTTTGCCGAGAGTTGGAGCTACGTCCCGGTTCGGTTCAAACAGCCAGTACTCGCCGAACTGCCCGTCTCGTACACAGTTCTCAGTGAACAACCCGATGTCCGGCCCAACCTCGATGAATCCACCTTCCAGCAACGACCACTTCTTCAGTGTCTGAAAATAGCCGCGTTGGGTTCGCCGCAGGGCTTCCAGCGGAACCACGGCCATGTTTGGCGGCATCTGCCCGTAGAGATTCTCCAACTGGGACCCGTTGAAGAATGTTGGGGCATAGAGCAGCCCACATCCGCCACAACGAGCGTAGGAGAAGAACGCTTTGTCTTTGAAGAAGCCGTTCCAATGTGGAACCAAGGCGTCGAAGCCCATGGACTCTGCTCTTAGCTCCGAACCAATTTCTGGCGCCGATGGTTGGCTGCCGCAGACAGGGCAAACGCGCCTAAGAAAACCGTTCTGCTCCATTACGGCGCCACCTTGGTTGAGGAAAAGGTAATGCGGCTATGCCAAAAGTAGCTGGAGACGATAACCAGCACGGCGAACAGCGTCTGTGCCCAAACCGGGCTCATGCCCGCAAATTCCACCAGAATGGGTAGCACCACTAGATTCACTAGAAAATAGGACAGATGAAACGTGATGAACTTTCCATATTCACTCAGATAGTTTCCGGATGTGCGGAACACCAGAAACTTATTGGTCAGAAAAGCAAAGGTCACACACACAACTTGGCTGATGGCGAGAATCGCCAGATAATGAAGGTCCAAAGACGCCAGCAAAAAATAGAGCGCAGGATAGGTTGCCAAACCCAAGGCGGTATTGAAGGCGCCGGCCAGGAGAAATCTGACTTTCGTCTGATGCTCGTCGGCGAGGCGTCGACCAGTCTCCAGGCAACTCTGCCATCGCCCCATTACTGGTCCTCCATGAGGTCGATGAGCATATTGTCCTGTAGTTCCTCGCGGGAAAGGAAGGGCGAAAGGTCTTCCAGGGCCGGAGAGGTAATCCGCCCGTCCGGCCATTGCTTGGCTCCCAGCTTCGGCGCGAAGGATAGGTTTTCATCCAGCATCACCTCGCACACGGCCGGTCCATCGATCGCCATCGTTTCAGCAACGGCATCTGACATGTCTTCGTGGCGGGAACAACGGCGAAACGGCAGGCCGAATCCCTCGCTTAGGCGGCCAAAATCCGGAAACGTAACGCCGCTCTTCGGACCGCCGCCCACTTCCACACCTGCGAAAAAGTTACGGTGCGTCTGGAAGATGGAAGCGTAGCCGCTGTTGTTGAGGAGGAATATCTTGATCGGCAGTCGGTTACCGACAATGGTTTGCAGTTCCTGCAAGTTCATCATGATGCTTCCATCGCCGGCGATGCAGACGATGGCCTTGCCGCCTGATGCCTTGCAAGCCCCGATGGCACCGGGCAGGTCGTACCCCATGGTGGCGCACCCGGAATTGGTCCAAAGTCTTTGTCCGGGTTTCAACACCGCGGCCTGGAAGCTGACCACGCACGCGGTGCCGTTGGCAGTGACAACGATCTGATTGTCCGCCAGTTGCTCAAACAATTTCGTAATGAAGCAATAGGGATTGACCCGCTCGTTGTTCCAATATTCTGGCAGCACAATAGGGAAGCGGCGTTGCCGTTCCTTGCACCACCGTAGCCACTCCTTGTGCTCGCGCGACGGGCCAGTGTAGGGGTGGGCAGCGAGGACCGGCAGCAGGTCGGTCAGGCTGGCGAACACCGGCATGTCTGCCTTGACGGTGGGCTTTTGTAGTTCGAGTTCATCGATGTCCACCCATATCTTGTATGCCGCCCGGGCGAAGCTCTTCCAGTTGTAACTGACCTGACGGATATTGAGGCGGCTACCGAGGATGAGAAGCAGGTCAGCGTTCTGCGCCGCGAAATTCCCCGCTCGATCCCCCACCGTGCCAGGACGTCCCGCATAGTTCGGGTGGGCGTCCCAAATGGCATCGTGGGCGTTCCAGCCGGTCACGACAGGGATGCCAAGTTTGTCCACCAAGCGGATAAAGGCGTCATGTTGACCACTCAAGCGCACACCGCCGCCGGCGAACACCACGGGGCGCTTTGCAGATCGAACTTTTTGCAGGATCGCAGCGGTGGCGGCATTCAGATCGGTGCGCTTCCACGGCTCTTTCAATTCCGCCGGATCGAAACCGCGCAGGGTTTCGGGATCAATCTGCGCACCTTGTACATTCAAGGGTATATCGAGCCAGCAGGGCCCTGGACGACCTGCGGTTGCCAGATAGATGGCCTTCTCCAGGTGATACCGAATGGACTGAGGGTCCGTCACCATGACGCAATATTTGGTGATCGGGCGTACCAGCTCTTCGATGTCGAGTTCCTGATCGCCGTATTGCCGCAGAGGCAGACCGGTGCTGCGAACGGTGGTTTCCCACTTCACTTGCCCCGACAGCACCACCATGCCGATGGAATCCACCCATGCACCGTAAACGCCGGTAATCGCATTCGTTCCACCAGGGCCGGAAGTGACATTGACCAAGGGAAGTCGATTGGTGAGGCGGTAGTACGCTTCTGCACCAATAGCACATGCTTGTTCGTGGTGATTGAAGATGCACTCCAGATCCTTGTGGGTACCGAGAGAGTGATTGAGGTGCATGGCACCCCCGCCGGTGACCATGAACACATGGCGAATGCCATGTTCGACAACCTTCTGAGCAACGTAATCCGACAACTTCATTTCGTCATTTCCCTTTCCAACCATTCCAAAGTGCAGTTCTACGTATCGCCTCGTCCAATGACACCGTTCTGCGAAGACCAAGGTCGTTTGCGATGAGACCAGTGTCCGGCACATAGCGACCAGGGTTCCAGCCCTGGTCCGGTGCCCCGAGCACTTGATAACTTCCGCTACCAATCACGCGTGCAACTCGTTCGGCCAAATCCCGAATGGATACAGACTCATCCGAACCGACATTGTAGGGTTTGCCAGGCTCGGCGAGGACGAGCATTTGCCAGAGCCAGACAGTGAGGTCCGATGCATATAGATAGGATCGACATGGCAGACCGTTTCCGTTCACAATGACTGGGCTCCCCTGCATAGCGTCACGGATGAAATTTCCAGCGGCGAAATGAATATCCAAGGACAGGTAGGGGCCGAGCAGGGCAAAGATGCGGGCAATGGCGATCTTGGTACCGAACTGCTTCTGATAGATCGCGCAGAGCATCTCCGCCGCCCGCTTGCCTTCAGCATAAGCAGCGCGTGGATCGGTACAACTGGGGGAGCCGATCCAGTTTTCCGCGACGCGCTCCATCTCCCAAGGCTGTTGGCCATACACAGCCCCGGAACTGAGGAACAGCACACGGTCTACCGATTTCTCAACCGCAAAATCCAGCGCCCGGCGGGTACCCTGGATAACAGTATCGAACATGCGCCGCGGATCGTTTTCGTTGAGTGCGGCGCTGGCGTCGGTGGCGGCATGAATGAGATGACTGAATTCTCCGGCGGGCGTGTCGAAACCGCAGACATCGCCAGTTACGAAGCGGAATCCGGGGTAATCGGCCAAATGGGGCGCTTTACGTCTGAAGGCCAGCGGATCCCGAGTCAGGATGGTAGCTTGCACACCGAGGCCAAGGCGCTGATCGGCATGACGTAAACTTTCCAGCAACCAGCAACCGATGAAGCCGGTTCCTCCAGTGAGGAACAGCCGGGCTCCACGCAATGCCGGCCATACGGAGTGAGTCTGCTGCCACACATCGTCCAGGTCGTGCTCCATGGACCAAGGCCGGGCGACAACCTGGTTTCCGGGAACACCCCTGACTGTGCAACTATCCATTTCCATATCGTTCAAAATCACGCTTAACCCTTCAGGAATTGCGAACAATATCGAGCACTTCGGGTAATGCATCTACGCGCCAGCGGGCAGCACCAACGTTTACTCCGTCGTCGTAGCCATGGGAAAAAAACACGAAAGGCACTTTCGCCGCGTCCGCCGCGCGTTGGTCCACCGTGCTGTCGCCTACCAGAATTGCGAATTCAGCAGCGCTACCCAGCGCGTCCAAAGCGCAATCAATGGGTTGGCGATGAGGCTTGGGTTGGCTAGTTGTATCACCGCCGACTACGCTGCCGAAATATGGGGCCAGTCCTGTGTCAGACAGTACCTTGCGACATAGATGCTCCGGCTTGTTGCTGCACAGACCAAGGTGAACGCCGGATGCAGTCAAGATGGCGAGGGTCTCTGCAACCCCCGGAAACAGAGTGTCCATGGGCGTTGGTAGCGCACGGTAGCGACTGCGGAATTCCTCCACAAGGGAGGGTGTGTCCTGTGCATTGGCCTCCATAGCGCGGCCAACCAGAGCCGCAGCCCCCAAGCTTATCCACTGGCGATAGCAACTCGGCGGTAAGGTCGCCCACCCCCGATTCTCGCGCATGCCATTGAGAATGCCACCGACCAGGGGCGCACTATCAATCAATGTGCCATCGAGGTCGAAAAGGACAGTGTCAATTGACAAGGTCACAACTCCTTGCCAATGCAAGCAATCCGTCCAGGGTTTCCTCGCCTGTGAGCGTGCCGACCGGTCGGGCTTCCCGTCCGCTCAGGGCAGAAAGAACTGGCGATACAAACTCCGCTCTCCGACCAAGGCCTCCAGAAACGAGGAAGGCCGACTCCTCCCGTTCAGGGTCCAGCAGCTCCATGGCCGTCGCGTACTGGGCAAGCCACCCCCTCGCGATGGCTGCAAGCAGTTCATCGGGAGTGAAGCCACCTTCGTGAATGAAACGGATGGAACCGCCCCGCTCATACTTCCACGCTGCCGCGAACACATTCATATCCACTTGCATGGGCGCCTGGAGCACCTGCTCCGTAGAAAGACTGCCAAACAGCCGCCAAAAAAACGGCTGGCCGCCACCGAGTTGAGCACAGCCGTCGAGACAGGTGGCAAACACATTTAGCGCTCGGCCGGAAGGAATGTGGGTAATGGCTGCGAATTCTCCGCCATCCGCTCCGGGGCGTCGTTCGATACCCATGAGCTGGTTATTGCACGCGCGCAGAACTTGGGATCCCGTTCCAAGGTTGATCGCCATCGTCACCCGACCTGGAAAACCGGCACCAAAAACAGCGGCCTGAAGATCGCCGACACCGCCAAAGACAGTGATTTTCCGCCCGGCCAGATCGATGCGTCCGATAGGCGTTCCTGCCGGTGCAATTGTTGCCATCCGAATCTTGCGGTCGGTCAAACTCGCCAAACCAAACAGCGCTTCTGACCAAAGTTGCCGATGGACATCGTAGAAGCCGGTACCCGCAGCCAGGGAAGCATGAATCGCTGGATACCGTTCGCCACCACGCCAAAGCAGCCAGTCAACGAGTGTGAATAGCATCAGATCGCCCTTTGGCAAAGCGCTTTGGGAGGCCAAGTGCGACAGGGAAACGATGGGTAAACCTGGGCGTAGCTTCATGCCGCTCAAGGCAAAAAAAGCATCTCGCTGCGCAAGTAACTTGTCGTAGGTTGAAGGATCGCCATTACTGGTGACGGTGCCTCTGCCATCACGCCAACTGATGTACGGACTGAGCGGCACTCCCTCCCAGTCGGCAACAATTACGCCATGCATTTCGGAACACAGCCACAAGCTTTCTACTTCCGGATGTTTCGCAACCAGTCTCCCGGCCGTGGACTCCAGCGCCAACCAATAGGCTTCTGGCTCGATTTCCACCTCCCCACGCGGACCAAAAGCGGGAGTTGGCGCAGGGACCTCCGCCTCGTCGATTACCTCAAATCTTTGTGCGGACCATAGAGCGCACTTGACGCGGCTCGCCCCAAAATCCAGCAGCAGGACGTCAGCCACGATAGGCTCGCTCAAATCTCTGCCAGTACGGCGGTAACAGCAGCCTGAAGCTCAGCCTCGCCCTCGGAATTGAGCACGAAATCAATGAAGCGCATCTGGCCGATCCGCTCCAACGTCGCCAACTTGAGAACAGTGCCCTCGGTCTTCTTGTCTCGACGAAGGAGGTCCAAAACGCCGTCCAGGGAGGCTACAGAGAAGACTTTCCGGCAATCCGCCGGAATGATCTGACGGCCCAGCGTCAGCATACGATCCCGCTCCTCACAACCCAGCATGCCGCGACGATAGGCGATCTCGTTCTCCACCAAAATACCGATAGTGACGCCGACGCCGTGCGGAATCAGGAAGTCTGTAAGGGCTTCGAGGGCGTGGCCGAAGCTGTGGCCGTAATTCATGGAGCGCCGGATATCGAGTTCAAATTCGTCGAACTCCACTACAGCCTTCTTTGCAGATAACGATGTCGCAATCAACCGGCGGGTGGCGCTGGCATCGCCGGCAAGAAAGGCCGGCAGACGGGCACTGAACTCGTCCAGAAACTGCGGACCACCGGTGATGCACAAGCGAAAGATCTCTCCCACTCCGGAAAGCAAATCTCTGCGTGACAACGTCTTTAGGAAACCAGTGTCGATAATGACCCGCCGGGGTGCGGAAAACAGGGCCAAGAGGTTTTTCGTATTCTTGTGGTTGAGCGCCGTCTTTCCGCCGACGCAACTGTCGCCTTGAGCGAGTAACGTAGTTGGGACGAACGTCCACGGCAACCCGCGCTTGTACATGGCGCCGGAAAACGCGCCCAGATCCTGGATGATGCCCCCTCCTACCACGAACAGCATGGAGGTCTTGGTAGCTCGATTCTGCTCAAGGAAATCCACAATTTCCAACACCGTCGAGATTTCCTTGGCATCCTCCCTCGCGACAACGGAGAATGTGGGAACAGCTGCGATTGTGGGTGAGCCAGTCAGGTACAGCGCTTGAATTTGGCTGTCCACCAACAGCAACGGCGCCCTCTCGGCTGCAATCTCGCGGGCAAGATTCATTGCCGGCGAGCCACCACCGGGAAAATCCACGCGATAGGGGCGTGGACTGGAGGCGACCTCGAAGCCCGCGTCAACATCGGGGGTCACGGCGGCGGAAAATTTCCGGTGCTGGATTTGAAATTCGGCATTCATGATAAATAGGTTCCTGTGCTCACCCTTGGAAACCACCGACGGAGAATCCGCCATCCACCACCAGGTCCTGCCCGGTGAGATAGCGGTTCCTGGGGGAACAAAGGAAGGCAGCGACTTCTGCGATGTCTTCGGGCTCACCCAGGCGGCCCAGCGGAATTCCCGAGACGAACTTGGCAATGGTTTCAGGGGAATTATTCTTGTAGGTCATCTTGGTGCCTATATAACCTGGCGACAGTGCATTGACCAACACACCGTACGGGGCCAATTCGATCGCAAGCGTCTTTACCGCGCCGTTCAAGGCGTGCTTCGACACAACGTAAGGCAGGCGTCCCTTCCTGGCCAGGAACCCGTACAAGGATGAGATGACGACAACTCGACCAAAACGACGCGACTTCCAGTTCGGCAAGCACGCACGAGCAACGTGAAGAAAGCCGTGCAGGTTTGCATCCAGCGACGCACGGATCTCCTCGTCAGTCAGATCCTCAAATAGCTTCGGCTGATTTAGCCCAGCACTATGCACGAGGATGTCATAGGCATCGCCACGGCGTGCAAAAAAAGCATCGATTCCAACGGGGTCGGCAAGATCAAAATCGTCACGGCCGACTTGGAGAACTTCGATGCCCTCTCCTCTAAGACGATTGGCAATGGCACCACCGATATCGCCTCGTCCGCCCAACACAAGAGCACGTAGCTTTTCCAAGAAAACTCCGTCTGAAGAAAACGGTCAGAGCCCGCGATTCAGAATCAGATTGCGCAGCCCTTCATTTTCGTTATAAGGACCGTCGATGTGATTGATGGTTAGCGATTCGTTGGCCTTGATCGGAACGACCAACTGCTCACCGTTCATGACTTCGCGACAAGACAACTGGCCCTTCCTGAGAGGAATTGCGAGGTAGAAGTCTTTTTCGAATCCACACTTTGAAAATACGTACCCCGGCTCGAGATCGCGCCGCGCATACGCGCCGCGCACCAGCGCATCCAGATATTCGACTTCGCGACGAGAGATTGAACGACGGGAATCAGAACGTCCACCGCACATTTCAGCCGCTTTTCGAAACGACTTGAACCATACGTCACATTGTTGCGGCAAGGAGCAGTAGGGTGAAACCGCAACCCCACCATGATCGATATCGATATGACGCTCCCAACTCCGGGCACCCTTTCCATAGGAAATCAGCATGGACGAATGCCAGTCGTGGTATTCGTGGGTTGACAATCCAATAATGTGATTCGGGTAACGGCGCTTCAGGTAGTCGATCTGGTCTAGGTCCAGTTCCCCATCCTCGGACGGATAGAGCGCAACGCAATGATTAATGGCAAGTGAGATGTCGCGGTGTTCAAAAAAACGCACGAGGTCATCTAGGTCCTTTTCCGACGCACCTCCCGTGGAGACAATGACTGGTCGTCTGGTTGAGGCGATCTTTTCGAGCAATGCCCAGTCGTTCATGTCTGAGCTGGCGACCTTGATGATAGGAAGATCGAACTCAACGCACAGATCAACGGACGCTTCGTCGAATGGCGTCGCCATCGGGATGCAGGAAACGCGCCGAATCTCATCGATCATTTTCGCGAAATCGGCTTTCGTGAGCTTGGTATCCTCGGTCTTCTTGATGTACCGCAGTTCGGTACTCCCCTTAAAGTCCGGATGAATGAATTCGTCTACGTCGCGAAACTGGAGCTTGAGAGCAGCTTTGACATTGTTGTAGCGGACAACAACAGCATGATCATGGATGATCTTCAACCCGCGATCAAGACTCCCCCAATGGTTGTTCGCCACCTCAAGTACGAACAAGTTTTCGAACAGGTCCCTGTCTTTCTGACTAATCATTATCTCTCCGAGAACAAAATTACCCACCACCATGTCGTTCCGAAATTCACCATCGCAGGATCACTACTCCCGTTGGCGCTCTTCGATTTGTTTTAACGTAAATTTATGCATGTCGGCGCATTGGAAATAGGCTTGGTGCCATTCAACGATGCGTTGAAGGGCAGATTCCAATCGCCAACGCGGTTGCCAGTCAAGGCGTGTGTGGGCCTTTGAGCAATCAAGCTTCAGGTAACTCGCCTCATGAGGTCGCGGTGCTGCATCCAGTTCCCAGTTCGCCCCGTCACCCCAAAAACTGACCAATCTCTCGACAATCCATTGCACAGGTCGAGCATCATCATCGGCCGGACCGAAGTTCCAGCCCTCCGCAAAAACGGAGCCCTGCCGTACCAAGAACTCAGCCAGAATCAAATAGCCGTCAAGGGGTTCAAGCACGTGCTGCCATGGGCGAACGGCGTGGGGACTTCGAATCTGCACCGGAGCCCTATTCTCAATAGCTCGCATGATGTCTGGAATCAAACGATCCTGCGCCCAATCTCCTCCTCCGATGACATTGCCGGCTCTAACGGTAGCGAGCGCAACACCATGTTCGGAATATTTCGCTGAATCAAAATATGAGTTTCGATATGCCGACGTAACAAGTTCGGCGCAACCCTTGCTGCTGCTGTAAGGATCGAAGCCACCCATGGGTTCGCTTTCCCGGTAGCCCCATACCCACTCGCGATTTTCGTAACACTTGTCGCTGGTGACGACAACCACAGCACGAACGGTATCCACCGCGCGCACTGCCTCAAGCAGGTGGACCGTCCCCATGACATTGGTAGCGTAGGTTTCCACCGGGTGCGCATAGGAGTAGCGTACCAGCGGCTGGGCGGCCATATGAATCACCACTTCTGGTCGTGCTTGCCGCATGGCATTGGACAACGACTCGGCATCCCTAATATCGCCGATGATGGAGTTCATGCCCTGCGCCACATGCGCAACTTCGAACAGACTGGGGGTCGTCGGAGGCTCAAGTGCAAAACCCGTAAGTTCGGCGCCCAGATGTTGTAGCCACAACGAAAGCCAACTACCCTTGAATCCGGTATGCCCTGTCAGGAACACCCGGCGGCCGCGCCAGAAAGACGCCTCCATCACCAGACCTTCCAAGGGGCTTTGCCCGATTGCCAAAGTTCCTCGAGATGAATCTTGTCTCGCAGCGTATCCATTGGCTGCCAGTAGCCGGAATGCCGATAGACGGAAAGTTGCCTATCTCGCGCCAGCCTTTCGCAAGGTTCTCGTTCCCAACTCGTTTGATCGCCATCAATCAGGTCGACAACTTTGGACGACAGGACAAAGAAGCCTCCGTTGATCCAGCTTCCATCACCTTGAGGCTTTTCCTGGAAACTAAGAACGTCATCGCCCTTCATATCCAGAGAACCGAATCGTCCCGGCGGTTGCACTGCCGTTACCGTCGCCAACTTGCCGTGCTGTCTATGGAATTCGATAGACCGCCCAATATCCACGTCACCCACTCCATCGCCATAGGTGAAGCAGAAGTCCTCATCGCCAAGGTAATCGCGGACTCGCTTCAGGCGCCCGCCCGTCATGGTGTTGTCCCCGGTATCAACCAGCGTTACGCGCCACGACTCCGCATTGCGCTGATGCACCTTCATCTGGTTGTTTTCCATGTCGAAGGTTACGTCAGACATGTGCAGGAAATAGTTGGCGAAGTACTCCTTGATCATGTAACCCTTGTAGCCGCAACAAATCACGAAGTCGTGAATGCCGTGCGCCGAGTAGATCTTCATGATGTGCCACAAAATCGGTTTGCCGCCGATTTCGATCATGGGCTTCGGCTTAACGCCAGTTTCCTCGGATATCCGGGTACCAAGGCCGCCCGCAAGGATTACCGCTTTCATCGAGATGCTCCGGCAAGGACGCGGCAACCACCCTGATCAACGATCACAACACGCATTGGCACATCTCTTGAGTCGACTAGAGGAAACATAACGGAACTGAAATGGACGCGATGGTAGATGAATTAGCTATTTCACACGTATTCTAGCTAACCAAAGCATGTATACGACATGTCGCATCTGTGCGACATGGTGATATTTTTTTGTTTCGGCCTTGTTCAACGAAATACCAAAAAAAAAGGCCGCGATCGCGGCCCTTTTCTGATATCCAAAACGATCGAAAATCACTCTGCTGAAATAACTACCGTGATGGTCGATACGACATCCGAATGCAGCGCGATTTCAACCTGACTTTCACCCAGTTGCTTCATCGGGCCGAGCGGCAGGCGAATGGCCGACTTCTCGATTTCGATGCCCTGGGCAGCCAGCGCTTCCGCGATATCGGAATTGCCGACTGAGCCGAAGAGGCGACCATCGACACCCGCCTTGCGGGTAATCTGGACGGTAACGCCCTCCAGCTTGGAGGCAACGCCCTGTGCGGCGGCAAGCTTTTCGCCCTGGGCCTTTTCGAGCTCGGCACGGCGTGCTTCGAAAACCTTCTTGTTCTCTTCGGTGGCACGCTTGGCCTTGCCCTGTGGGATCAGGTAGTTACGGGCATAGCCGTCCTTGACCTTGACGATGTCGCCCAGACCGCCGAGATTCACCACTTTGTCCATCAGAATCACTTGCATGGTGGCCTCTCCTTAGTGCAGGTCGGTGTAGGGCATCAGCGCCAGGAAACGGGCGCGCTTGATGGCGGTGG
>JAGVII010000843.1 GCA_020056155.1 Afipia sp. | reverse complement strand
TCCGATGCCGATAACGCTTCTCGACATTATCGTTCTTGCCGTGATGTTGTTGTCGGGCCTTCTGGCGATGATCCGCGGCTTCATGCGCGAGATCCTGTCTATCGCCGCATGGGGCGCAGCCGCCCTGACGACGCTCTACGCCTACCAGAAACTGCTGCCGACCGCGAAAACCTACTTCAATAACGAGACCGTCGCCGCCGTGGCTGTCGTGGCCGGTGTCTTCATCCTGACGCTGATCGTGGTGTCGATCGTCACGGTACGCATCTCGGACATGATCCTGGATTCGCGGATCGGCGCGCTGGACCGCACCCTCGGCTTCCTCTTCGGGCTCGCTCGCGGCCTTTTGATCATGGTTGTGGCGTTTCTTTTCTTCGCCTGGCTGGTGCCGGACAAACAACAGCCCGATTGGGTCCGTAGCGCCAAGTCGCGGGTGATGTTGCAGGGAACCGGTGAATGGCTGATGACGCTCTTGCCGGATGACCCTGAGAACACCATCTTGAAGAGGTTCAAGAAAAAGGGCGACGAGGAGCAGACCGATGCTGCTCCCGAACCGCGCACAACGGCAACGGTGGGGAACGACGGCGGGTACGGAAAATCAGCCCGTGATGGGATGAAACAGTTGATCGAAGGCAAAGCCGCAGGACGCTAGGCTCAGTCCTAGTCCTGCTTCAGACAAGGGTGCGGTGAACCATATGAGAACCCCTTCTGGCGATCGGTCTCCCACTCCCCCCTCCAAATCCGGCTACGATCTGGATGACGATCTGGACAAGGATCTGAACGGAGACACGCTTCGCGAGGAATGCGGCGTGTTCGGCATTTTCGGACATCCTGAAGCCGCAGCCATCACGGCGCTCGGCCTGCACGCTCTCCAGCATCGCGGCCAGGAAGCCGCCGGCATCGTCACCTACGACAACGGCCGCTTCCATTCCGAACGCCGCCTCGGCCTCGTCGGTGACACCTTCTCCCGCGCCGACGTGATCGCGCGCCTGCCCGGCACCACCGCCGTCGGCCATGTCCGTTATTCCACCACCGGCGGCACCATCCTGCGCAACGTGCAGCCGCTGTTCGCCGAATTGAATGCCGGCGGTTTCGCCGTCGCCCACAACGGCAACCTCACCAACGGCCTGACGCTGCGCCGTGAACTGGTCCGCCATGGCGCGATGATGCAATCCACCACCGACACCGAGGTCATCCTGCATCTGGTCGCGCAATCCAAGCGCGGCCGTTTCATTGAGCGCTATATCGATGCCCTGCGCGCCATCGAGGGTGCCTACGCGCTGGTCTCGCTGACCAACAAGAAGCTGGTCGGCGCACGCGATCCGCTCGGCATTCGCCCGCTGGTGCTCGGCGAACTCGACGGCTGCCCCATTCTCGCATCGGAAACCTGCGCGCTCGACATCATCGGCGCGAAGTATATCCGCGACATCGAGCCCGGCGAAGTGATCGTGTTCGACGAGCACGGCCAGGAAATCCACAAGCCGTTCCCGCCGATGCCGCCCCGCCCCTGCATCTTCGAATACATCTATTTCGCACGGCCGGATTCGATCGTCGGCGGCCGCTCGGTCTATGAAGTCCGCAAGGCGTTCGGCGCGCAGCTCGCGCGCGAAAGCCATGTCGACGTCGATGTCGTGGTGCCGGTGCCGGATTCCGGCGTGCCCGCCGCCGTCGGCTACAGCCAGCATTCGGGCGTGCCGTTCGAACTCGGCATCATCCGCAACCATTATGTCGGCCGCACCTTCATCCAGCCGACGCAGAGCGTGCGCGAGCTTGGCGTGCGCATGAAGCATGCGCCTAACCGCGCCGCCATCGAAGGCAAGCGCATCATCCTGATCGACGATTCGCTGGTGCGCGGCACCACCTCGAAGAAGATCGTGCGCATGATGCGCGACGCCGGCGCAAAGGAAGTCCACTTCCGCCTCGCCTCGCCGCCGATCATCAATCCGGACTATTACGGCATCGACCTGCCGGACCGTGGCGGGCTTCTGGCCGCGACGCATACACTGGAAGAAATGCGCGACATCATCGGCGCGGATTCGCTGGCGTTCCTGTCGATCGACGGCATGTATCGGGCGATGGGTTATCCGGGCCGCGATCCTGCCAGTCCGAAATTCTCGGATCATTGCTTCACGGGCGCCTATCCGACCCACCTCACCGACCAGACCCAGGTCGAGCAGCAGCCGCGCCAGCTCTCGCTGCTGGCTGAAGCGAGCTGAGTTCACAGATTCTCGCGGACCCGCCGGTTCAGCCGGTCCGCATCTGCGTCAGCCACACCGTCAGGCCGCCGCACTCAGGATCCTCCACCACATGCTGCACGGTTGAAAAGCCGTGCGCGGAGAGAAGCGTTTGGTATTCCGCCGTATCGAGACTGGCGTGATAGAGCGCCTCGCCTTGATATGCGCCGACCGCCTCGCCCGCTCCGGGTCCGCTGGTGAACATCAGCGCGGCGCCGGGCTCCGCATGATCGCGAAACGTCCTGAACATCCGGCGCTGGTCGTCCGGCGTCAGGTGGAAGAAGCTGTTCCACGCGACAACGCCGCCGAAGCGGCGCGGCAATGAGACGTCGCGCATGTCGTCCGCGATCCATGTCTGGTCCGGAAAGCGCGAGCGGCACAGGCCGATCAGCGTGGGCGATGTATCCACGCCGGTGACGCGATGCCCCGCCTCGATCAGGTAGCGCGCGACCGGCTCCCCCGATCCGCATCCGAGATCGAGCACGTCCGCACCTTCCGGCATCACCTGCCTGAACCGTTCGAACCATGCGCGCTCGACCAGCCGCTTGCCGCGATCCCGGTCAAACGCTTTGGCATGCCGTTCGTACAGCGCGCCGATCTCCTTCGACGACGGATGCCAGCCGGTGGCCGCAAGCGCTCGCGCCATGAAGCGGGCGTCGTCCCCGTAGCTGCGCAGCTTGGCGTCCAGCCGCGGATCGTGCATCGCCTCAAACCCCTGGCGCTGCCAGAACCCCGCGGAGCCGTTGACCGCGATCAGGGACAGGCTCGAAAGTCCGTTGGCGGACGCATGATCCGCGAGCGACGCAACGATATCTGCTCCCGCCCCGGTGCCTTGCACCTGCGGCGCCAGCGCGAGATCGTGGATGTAGAATGTCGATGGCTGCGGCGGCAGCGCGCCGAGCAACGCGTTCAGCGCCGGCGGCTCCAGATGCAGCCACGGATGGCTGACGATATAGGCGACAAGGCCTTGCTCACCCTCCAGCACCCGGCAGCCCGCAGGATAGAGCCGCAGGCGCTCGGCAAACACCGCCTCGTCCTCCGGATAGGCCGGATGGATGCGGGTGGCCAGCGCATCGACGGCCGGAAGATCCGCCATCGACATGGCCCGCCAGAGGCGCCTGGCGGATCGAGAGTTCAGGGTCATGGCGGCCGTGTAGCACGGATCGGCTATCTTCACCTCTCCCGCCAGCGGGGAGAGGTCGGATCGCCATAAGCGCGTTTCGCGCATCTGCAACGCGCTATGGCGATCCGGCGGGTGAGGGGCTATCCGGCATGGGTTTATTCGCACGCATCGATATGCCATAGCAGGCCCCTCACCCGGCTCGCCGCCATG
>JAGVII010000025.1 GCA_020056155.1 Afipia sp. | reverse complement strand
GGAGACCACACGCCAGGCATCCTCGGCCTCCTTGCGGGTCTTGAACGGACCCTGGACCTGAGCCGAGCCTTCCACGAGCTTGTGGAAGTTCATCGAGCCGAACTCACCGCCAATCACCCAGAAATTGCTGCCGCTCATTTGAGTCTCCGTCAGTTGGCTTGAAGTGCAATGGACTGTTCTGTGACCATGGTCTTTCCGGAAAATCAATCCACTTCCGGTTCATGCTCGGAATTTCAGCCGCTTGCACCTTCGCGCCGTGTCTTGATCCTGAACTCTATCTAGTCACGTTGCCGCTGTTTGTAATGCAAATTTTGAATGAATCCAGTGCCGACGTCCCACAAACTCTCAGTCCGACGAGAACCCGAACGGCACGCTGAGCCGCCGGTAGTCGTCGGGAAGCAGTTCACGGCCGATCGGAAGTTCAGATCGCGCGGCGCACGTCGGACGATGGCAGACGCGGCACGCAACGCCGATCGGCGTCGGCGCATCGGCGCGCGGCCCGGATTCGTCGCTGGTATAAATCAGTTTTTCGGCATGCTCGGCGGCGCAGCCGATCGCGATGGCCCGCTCCACGCGCGCCGCACCGAACGAGCCCCCACCGGCGGTGACCGTGCGGGCAATGGAAAAAAACCGCTGACCGTCAGGCAATTCCAGCCACTGCGTCACGATCTGTCGCGGCGTTTTGAAGACGCCGTGAACCGACCACAGCGGACAGGCGCCGCCGTGCTTTGCAAAGGGAAAGCCGGCGCCGTCGAGCAGTTTTGAAATGTTGCCAGCCGGATCGACACGGATCAGGAAGAACGGAACCTTTTCCGCGCCCGGCCTCTGCAGTGTCGTGATGCGATGCGCCGTCTGCTCGAAGCTGGTCCCGAACTGACGCGCCAGCGCTTCAACGTCGTAACGGCGCGTCTCCGCCGCTTTGGCGAATGCGGAGTACGGCATGATGAGCGCCGCGGCCGCGTAACTGGCAAGCGACCGGTGCGCGAGGAGTTTGCCGCTTTTTGTGGTGAAATGGCCGGCCTTCAGCGCTGCACTCATTTCATCTTCAAACTCGAGATAGGCGAGTTGCTGGGCCAACTGGAAGTTGAAGCTCGCAGTGTCGAGCGAGTCGTCGAACAGGATTTCCTTGTGGTGACGGTCCAGCCGCCTCACGGAGCCGAGCATGACATCGGGCGGCAAGTGGCGAACGCGAAGGCCATGCCGGCTGCTCAGCCGTTCGATAAACCAGCCCTGCCCCGCAGGCCCGTGCAGAATACGCTCGGCCGCGTCGTCGATATCCGCGAAGTTATTTCGGCGCGCCGCCAGAAACCGCCGGACCTCGGCAACCGGGTCGTTGACGTCCAGACCGCCACCCCGGCTCGAAAGCGATTTAGCGCCCTCCGCCAGCGCGAGCTGTTCTTCGCGGTAGGCCGTGTAGAGCCGCAGGAATGCCTCTGCCAGTCCCGGATAGCCGATGGCGATATCGCTGATTTCAAGCGGCGGGATATCGATGTCGGCAAACATCGGTTCCTTGAGAACCGCCTGCATGCGGGCCGTATGATCGGCACCGCCGTCGCCCGCCAGATCCGCAAGATCGATCTTGTAGGTGCGAGCGAGGCGCAGCAGCATGTCCGCCGTCACCGGCCGCTGGTTGCGCTCCAGAAGCGCCACGTAAGGCGCGGAAATGTCGAGATCCGCCGCCATATCGGCCTGTGTCAGCCCCAGGTCACGCCGCAGCCGCCGCAACCGCGGACCCATGAAAACCGAGCGGATTGTCGTTGTCGCCATAGGCGGTCATCCTGCCAAATAGCCAGATTTGTAATATTATTACAGCATTACAATATAAGTTTGTAAAGTCTGACAAGCTATCTTCAAACCCTCTAGCGGTTGGCCGGACAATGCGTTGAAACACTGGCAACTTCACAAGGGATCACAACCATGAATTACCAATCGCGCGGACTCACCGACCAAGCAATTCAGGGCCCGGCTTCCTACCAGAGCGAAATCGCTGCGGCGGAAACCCTGCTCAAGGACAAGGGCACATGGAACGGCGTGACCGCCGAAGCCGTCGCCCGCATGCGCCTGCAGAACCGCTTCAAGACCGGTCTGGACATCGCCCGCTACACCGCGGACGTGATGCGCGCGGACATGGCTGCGTATGACGCCGATCCGACCAAGTACACCCAGTCGCTGGGCTGCTGGCACGGCTTCATCGCCCAGCAGAAGCTGATCTCGATCAAGAAGCATTTCGGCGGCAAGACCGACCGCCGCTACCTGTACCTCTCGGGCTGGATGATCGCCGCGCTGCGTTCCGAATTCGGTCCGCTTCCGGATCAGTCGATGCACGAGAAGACCTCGGTGCCGGCGCTGATCGAAGAGCTGTACACCTTCCTGCGCCAGGCCGACTCGCGCGAACTCAACGATATCTTCCGCGAGCTCGACGCCGCCCGCAAGGCCGGCGACAAGGCCAAGGAAGCCGCGCTGATCGACAAGATCGACAACTTCCAGACCCACGTCGTGCCGGTGATCGCCGACATCGACGCGGGCTTCGGCAACGCGGAAGCAACCTATCTGCTCGCCAAGAAGATGATCGAAGCAGGCGCCTGCGCCCTGCAGATCGAAAATCAGGTGTCGGACGAAAAGCAGTGCGGCCATCAGGACGGCAAGGTCACCGTGCCGCACGAAGTGTTCATTGCGAAGATCCGCGCCTGCCGCCACGCCTTCCTCGAACTCGGCGTGGACAACGGCATCATCGTGACCCGCACCGACTCGCTCGGCGCAGGCCTCACGCAGCAGATCGCTGTCAGCCACAAACCGGGCGACCTCGGCGACCAGTACAACAGCTTCCTCGATTGCGACGAAGTTGATGCGTCCAGCGTCGGCAACGGCGATGTCATCATCAGCCGCAACGGCAAGCTGCTGCGTCCGAAGCGTCTGCCGAGCAACCTGTATCAGTTCCGCCCCGGCACCGGCGTCGACCGCTGCGTCCTCGACAGCATCACCTCGCTGCAGCACGGCGCCGACCTGCTCTGGATCGAGACCGAGCGTCCGAACATCGCGCAGATCGCCGAAATGGTCGATCGCGTCCGCGAGGTAATTCCGAACGCGAAGCTGGCCTACAATAACTCTCCGTCGTTCAACTGGACGCTGAACTTCCGCTGGCAGGTGTTCGACGAGTGGAAGGCCGCCGGCAAGGACGTCAGCAAGTACAACCGTGCTGAGTTGATGAAGGTGGAATACGACGACACCCCGCTGGCGATCGAAGCCGACCAGCTCATCCGCACCTTCCAGGCGGATTCGGCCAAGCGCGCCGGCATCTTCCACCACCTGATCACGTTGCCGACCTATCACACGGCAGCGCTGTCGACCGATAATCTCTCGAAGGAATATTTCGGCGACCAGGGCATGCTCGGATACGTGAAGAACGTTCAGCGTGCGGAAATCCGCCAGGGCATCGCCTGCGCGAAGCACCAGAACATGGCCGGCTCCGACATCGGCGACGACCACAAGGAATACTTCGCCGGCGAGGCAGCCCTGAAGGCGGGCGGCGCTCACAACACAATGAACCAGTTCGGCTAAACGATCTGGACGACACAATCACAAAACGGAATGCCCGGCCCCAGGCCGGGCATTTTCTTTGACGGTGTCAGTTGAGCACGCCGCGTTGTTTGCCTGTGCAAGCTGGCCCTAAACAACAATCAATTCGTCATTGCCGGGCTTGACCCGGCAATCCATCGCAGCACAAATCGGAGAGCAACTTTAAAGATGGATGGCCGGGTCAAGCCCGGCCATGACATTCAGAGGAACTCTCATGCCGCGCTTTCCTTTCATGTTTGGCGTTCTGCTCCTCGGCGCTGCTCTGTTCACCTCCCCCGCCCTGGCCCAAAGCGGCGCACGCTGCCACGGCGGGCAGAGCTTCGATCAGTTCCTTGCACAGCTGAAACAGGACGCCGTCGCCGCCGGTGTGTCGCAGCGCGCGATTGCCGCCGCCTCCCCCGGCATGGTGTACGATCAAGGCATCGTGAACCGCGACAGGGGCCAGCGCGTCTTCGGCCAGATTTTCACCGAGTTCGCCGGACGCATGGCGTCCGAAGGGCGCAGGGTGAAAGGGCAGCAGCTGATCCAGACCTACGCACAGGCCTTTGCGCGCGCCGAGAAGGAATACGGCGTGCCGCCTGCGGTCATCGCCGCGTTCTGGGCGCTGGAAAGCGATTTCGGCGCGGTGCAGGGCAAGCTTCCGACGCTGCGCTCGCTGGTGTCGCTGGCCTATGACTGCCGCCGTTCCGAGATGTTCCGGCAGGAGACCATCGCCGCCCTGAAGATCATCGACCGCGGCGACCTTTCACCTTCTGAAATGATCGGCTCATGGGCCGGCGAACTTGGCCAGACGCAATTCCTGCCGCGCCATTACTTCGATTACGCCGTTGACTACGACGGCGACGGCCACCGCAACATGCTGCGCAGCGCACCCGACGTGATCGGCTCGACCGCTAACTACATCGCGAACGGACTGAAATGGCGGCGCGGCGAACCGTGGCTGCAGGAAATCCGGGTGCCTGCGAATCTGGAGTCACGTTTTCCGTGGGATCAGGCCGATCTCACCATCAAGCATCCACGCTCGAAATGGGCCGCATGGGGCGTGACCTATGCCGACGGACGCCCGCTGCCGAAGGATGACCTGCCCGCTTCGGTGCTGCTGCCGATGGGCCGCATGGGTCCGGCGTTTCTCGCCTATCCGAATTTCGCCGCCTACACCGAGTGGAACAACTCGCTGATCTATGCAACAACGGCCGGCTATCTCGCCACCCGCATCGCCGGCGCGGCGCCGATGCGCAAACCCACGGCGCCGGTCGAGCAATTGCCGTTCAACGAGATCAAGGAATTGCAGCAACTGCTGGCGCGGCAGGGCTACAACGTCGGCAAGATCGACGGCATCCTCGGCCAGCAAAGCCGCATTGCGATCAAGACCGTGCAAGCCAAATTCGGCCTGCCCGCCGACTCATGGCCGACCGCAGAGTTGCTGGCGCGCATGCGTGGCGGCTGATTGTAAGCCGCCGACACCTTGCAAGCACATAGAGAACATCTACATCGGGCTGGCCTGCTTCACGGCAAGATTTTCCCCTGAAAGGTCGCCCCAAAGTGTCCATCTCATTCTACGACGGTTCAGCTCCGGTCTTCATCCGCACATTGAACGCGCTTTCCGCCATTCTGACCAAGGCTGAAGCCCACGCTGCCGCAAACAAGATCGCGCCGGGCGACCTGCTCGATGCGCGGTTGCATCCGACAATGTATCCGCTGACCAAGCAGATTCAGCTGGCGTGCGATTTCTCCGGCAAGGCGTGCGCGCGCTTCACGCAAACCGAACTGCCGGTGATGGCCGATACCGAAACGACCTTCGCGGAATTGCAGGCGCGGATCAAAAAGGTTCTGGCGAACATCGAAGCGCTGCCGACGGGCAAGTATGAAGGCGCCGAAAAGCGCGAGATCACGTTTCCGGTCGGCCCCGGCAAGACCATGACGGTGACCGGCCAGGAGTTCCTCAATCACTCGGCGATGCCGCAATTCTTTTTCCATTGCACCACCGCCTACGACATCCTGCGTCACAAGGGCGTCGAACTCGGCAAACGCGACTTTCTCGGCGTGGCATAAGCCACTTACACCGGCGCACGCAGAATAACTGCGCTGGAAATACCGAAGACGGGAGACGGTTATGCCGTCTCCGCTTCGCGTTTGAATGAAATCTTCTCCAGCATCGCGCGCACGCCACTTCGTGATGGCAAACACATGCCTGCCATACGGTACGGCTGAATCGGCACTTTTCAATCGGCTGTGGCTTGCGTTTTCAGACGCACGATACTTACATGCATCTGCATTGAAACGCCCCAGGAAAGAACAGCCATGTCCGCTTCCAAACTTTTCGATCCCTACAAGCTCGGCGCCGTCACACTGACCAATCGCGCCGTCATGGCTCCGCTGACGCGCAACCGCGCGGTCGCGGGCTTCGTCCCCAATCCTCTCGCCATCGAATACTACGGACAGCGCGCCTCGGCCGGGCTGCTCATTACCGAAGCCAGCCAGGTTTCCCAGCAGGGCCAGGGCTATCAGGACACGCCGGGCATCTATTCAAAGGAACAGATCGCGGGCTGGCGTAAGGTCACGGACCGCGTGCACGAGCGCGGCGGCCATATCTACATCCAGCTCTGGCACGTCGGACGCATTTCCCACACCACGTTGCAGGCCAATGGCGGTGCGCCGGTCGCGCCATCTGCGGTTCGCGCCAAAGGCAAGACCTTCGTCGGCGGCACCTTTGTCGATGTCTCCGAACCCCGCGCGCTCGACCTGAATGAAATTCCCGGCATCATCGAAAGTTTCAAGCGCGCGTCGGCCAACGCGCTGGAAGCCGGATTCGACGGCGTCGAAATCCACGGCGCGAACGGCTACCTGCTCGACCAGTTCGCCAAGGACGGCGCCAACAAGCGTACCGACGCCTACGGCGGCTCGATCGAGAACCGCGCGCGGCTGATGCTGGAAGTCTCACAGGCCGTCGCCTCCGAGGCGGGCGCCGACCGAACCGGCATCCGCATTTCGCCGGTGACACCCGCCAACGATATTTCCGACAGCAATCCGCAGCCGCTGTTCGATCATATCGTCGATCAGCTCAATGCGCTGAAGCTGGTCTACATCCATGTCATCGAAGGCGCGACCGGCGGCCCGCGCGACATTGCACCGTTCGATTATGACAGCCTGCGCAAGCGCTTTAGCGGCGCCTACATCGCCAACAACGGTTACGACTTCAAGCTGGCAACCGAGGTGCTGGAGAAGAACAAGGCCGACCTGATCGCGTTCGGCAAGCCGTTCATTTCAAACCCCGACCTTGTGGAACGTCTCAAGCTCGGCGCGCCTCTGAACGATTTCGACAAGGCGACGTTCTATGGCGGCAACGCCAAGGGCTACACCGACTATCCCGTGCTCGGGCGTCAGGCCGCGGCCGAGTAACCGCGCCGCGAAGTATCTGGAATCAAAAAGGCCGGGCGAAACCCCGGCCTTTTTCTTAAGTAAGAACCACCCAATCGCTCGATCACCATTATTCGTCATGGCCGGCCTTATCCCGGGCCATGACAGAAGATGGATTATCGCTCGATGTGCCGCAGCATCAAACCGCGGGAACCGGATCGAGTTGCCCGGCCAGAAATCGCGTGGCGGCACGCTCCGCTTCACGCGCGTTCTTGAAAATGCGGCCGTCGAGCGGATTGTATTTGTGTACTGCTGCGAAGAAACGAAAACCGGATTTCTCGCGAACGACGATACCTGCGGCTTCAGAACTGACTTCGATGATGTAGGTGTCCGACATGTTTCTTATCCCGTGCCCGTCCTTAGGGTTCCTCACGCGCTATAACTCCGAAGCGCTGAAAAAGTTTCAGCCTTTGAAGCCTTCAACACACCGTCTCTTCCGACTCATACCATTCTAGTATGCACATCCCGGGCCAATAGCAGAGAGCCTGTATTCAACCCGAAATGACCAGAAAACAAACGGCGAGTGACTCCCGCGTGTGCAGTTCGCCGAACCTGTAGGCGCTTCGCGCGACAGTTTTATAACCTAGCCAGGGTTATTCGCCGCACTGCGGCAAATCGCGGGTCCATCTGTGCACAACGCCGAACAACCGCACGAAAGACGTCGCGCAAGCATCATTTGCGCGTAGACGCCATTAATGACTTGTTAGGGATTGAGGCGAGTCAAACGCTGACGGAGGGCGAGCGCTGACTGATCGTCTGTGGATGACCATTATCGTCGATAGCGACGTAGGTGTAGTTGCCGTCGGTCACCAGTATCAATTCCGATTCGTCGCGCCGCTGCACCCACGCTGCGACATGCACCGTGATCGAGGTGCGGCCGACGCGAACCAGCGAACCGTAGACCGACACCACGTCGCCGACATAAACCGGCTTGCGGAACGTCATCGCCTCGATGGCGACGGTGACATTGCGGCTTTGCGTCGTCTTGTAGGCATAGATGCTGCCGGCGAGATCCATCTGACTCAGCAGCCAGCCGCCGAAGATGTCGCCGTTCTGGTTGGTGTCCGCCGGCATCGCCAGCGTGCGGATCGACAGTTCACCCTCAGGCGCGGCGGGTGCGGGCGCGGCGTGCGTCTCTGCCATCGAATGAAGTCCAGTCAGGTCAATGAAACACAGGTTATGCGAACGTATCCCACCCGGCGTCGGGTTTAAAGCGGTCGCCGAACTTCGTTTCAAGCGCCTTCAACGCGGCTGCGACATTTGCAGGCCCGCGGGTACGGGCATAGTTCAGCGGCCCGCCGCGGAACGGCGCATAACCCGTGCCGAAGATCATCGCGCCGTCCACCACATCGCCGTTCTCGACGATGCCTTCACGCAGGCAGGCAACGCAGACATTCGACATCGGCAGGACGAGACGGTCGATCATCTCCTCGGTCGGCTGGCCCTGCGAGTGCACCTTGACCGCCTTGCCGTCCTTCCATTCGTAGAAGCCCTTGCCGGTCTTGCGGCCCAACTCGCCCTTCTTGACCTTGTCGCGGAGCCAGTCCGGCGCGGCAGGCAATGCCTGTTCGCCGAACTTCGAGCGCAGCATGTCGCCGACCGCAAGACAGATATCGAGCCCGACCTGATCGGCCAGTTCGATCGGCCCCATCGGCATGCCGAACTTCTCGGCGGCGGCATCGATCGCGGCCTTGTCGACCTTCTCGTCGAGCATCACCATCGCTTCCAGCATGTACGGCGTCAGCGCGCGGTTGACGAGGAAGCCCGGCGAACTCTTCACCGGCAGCGGCAGGCGGTCGATGGCGCCGACGAACTTCAGCGCGGTCGCCAGCGCCTGCTGATCGACGGTGTCGTGGCTCACCACCTCCACCAGTTGCAGGCGCGATACCGGGTTGAAGAAATGCAGGCCCAGCAGCCGCTCGGGATTTTTCAGCGTGGTGCGCAGGTCCTGCAGCGGAATGCTGGACGTGTTGGTCGCAAGGATCGCGCCGGGCTTCATGACCGGTTCGAGCCCGGAATAGACCTTCTGCTTCAGTTCCAGTTTTTCCGGCACCGCCTCGATGATGAGATCGGCATTGCGCACGCCCTCGCCGTTCATGTCCGGGATCAGCCGGTCGAGCGCATCGCGCAGATCGGTCTTCTTGCGGATGATCTTGCCGAACAACTCCGACGCACGCTTGATTGCGCCGGCAATCGGCTCCGCCTTCATGTCGGCCAGCGTCACGCGCAGCCCCTGATGGGCGCACCACGCGGCGATGTCGCCGCCCATGGCGCCCGCGCCGATGACGTGGACGTGCTTCACGGTGTTTTTGCCGTCGGCGAGTTTCTTCATCTGTTCGCGCAGGAAAAACACGCGGATCAGGTTCTGCGCCGTCGGCGTCACCATCAAGTCGGCGAACGAGGTTTTCTCGGCCGCCAGCATCGCCTTGCGGTTGCCGCCGTGTTTTTCCCACAGATCGACCAGCGCATAAGGCGCCGGGTAATGTTCCTTCGGCGCGGTCTTCGCCGCTTGGCTGCGCATCCGGTTTGCGAGCAGGCCGCGCACCGGCCCGACATTCATCGCCTTCGCGAGCAGGCCCTGCCGGTGTGGCTTCAGCCGCCCGAAGATCGCATCCTTCACCGCATTGCGGACATGACGCTCCTGCGTCACGGCATCCACCAGCCCCAGCGACTTCGCCTTGCGCGCGTCGATGGTCTTGCCGGTGAGCATCATCGTCATCGCCTCGAGGGGGCTGACGAGATGCGTGAAGCGCGCGGTGCCTCCTAAACCCGGATGCAGGCCGAGCATGACCTCGGGAAATCCGAAGCGCGCGTTATCGATGGCAATGCGCGTGTTGCAGGCCAGCGCCACTTCAAGCCCGCCGCCGAGACAGAAGCCGTGAATAACGGCGACGGTCGGAACTTTCAGCGCCTCAAGCCGGTCCACCACCGCATGCGCGCGCGTCATCCGGGTTTCAACCTCGCGCGGATCGGTGACACCGCGAAACTCGTTGACGTCCGCGCCCGCAATGAAGCCTGACGGTTTTGCGGAGCGAATGACGATGCCTGCAGGCCGCTCGCTTTCCAGCGCGGTAATGACGGTCTCGAATTCCTCAAGCACGCTCGCGGACAGCGTATTGGCGCTGGTACCCTCGCGGTCGAACAGCAACCAGGCGATGCCGTCGCTGTCGCGTGTCAGCTTGAAGTTCCTGTACGGCCCCGCGACGGGGTCCGGCCCAAGTTCGAGCACGCGGTCTTTGAGAACATCCATGATGCGTGAGTCCATGTCCGTTCCCTTACACTGTCTCAATCAGCATCGCGCCGCCGAGACCGCCGCCGATGCATTCGGTGGCGATGCCGCGCCTGGTGCCGAGCCGCTTCATCGCATTCACAAGATGCAGCACGATGCGGTTGCCGCTGGTGCCGACCGGATGGCCGAGGCTGATCGCCCCGCCGTCGACGTTGAGTTTCGTCTGATCGATCTGCCCCGCAGCGCCATCAAGGCCGAGAACCTCGCGGCAGAACCTGTCGTCGTTCCATGCAGCGAGACAGCCGAGCAACTGCGAGGCGAACGCTTCGTTGATTTCCCAGGTCTCGATGTCCTGCAATCTGAGCCTGTTGCGCTTCAACAGTTCGGTGGACGAGAGCACCGGACCGAAGCCCATGATGCCGGGGTCGAGCCCCGCCCACTGGCTGTCGACGATGATCGCCTTCGGCTTGAGGCCATATTTGTTGACGGCGTCTTCCGAAGCCAGAATCGTCCAGCATGCGCCGTCGGTGATCTGTGACGAATTGCCCGGCGTTACCTGGCCCCATGGCCGCTCGAAGGCGGGCTTGAGTTTCGCAAGCTTGTCCATCGAGGAATCCGGCCGAACGCCGTCGTCGTGATCGTAGAACTTGCCGTCGCGGGCGAAGGCGGTCTCGACCTCGCCGTTCAGAAAGCCCTGCGCCTGCGCAGTCGCCAGTCGCCGATGGCTTTCCACCGCATAGGCATCGGCCTGCTCGCGGGTCACGCCCATCAGATGCGCGACGACTTCGGCGGTCTGGCCCATATTGAGATCGGTGATGGGGTCGGTCAGCCCGCGCTCGAGGCCGATGATCGGTTTGAAATAAGACGGCCGCATCTTCAGGAATGCGGCGATCTTCGACAGCGAGTCCTTCGCCGTGGCGAACTTCGCGAACCAGCGCACGCCGGATTGCGGAAACACCAGCGGCGCATAGCTTAGCGCTTCCGCGCCGCCCGCCAGAATCATGTCGGCCTTGCCGGCCTCGATATAACGGAACGCTGTGTCGATCGACTGCATTCCGGAGCCGCAGTTGATCTGCACGGTGAACGCGACCATGCGCTCGCCCATGCCGAGGCGCAACGCCGCGACGCGCGCGGGATTCATCTCGTCCGCGATGACGTTGACGCAGCCGAGAATGACCTGATCGAACGCGCCTGCTGCAAATGGCTGCCGCGCCAGCAGAGGCCGTCCGGCCTGAACCGCAAGATCGACCGGGGTGAATGGCCCCGGCCCGCCCTGTGCCTTCAGGAACGGCGTCCGTGCGCCGTCGATAATATAAACGGGTCGCGCCATCAGCTTGCGGCCCGGTCCGGCGAGGTCTGTTTGATGTCAGGCTGTTTGGTGTCTTGTGGTTTCCGGTAGATCGGCGACAGCGCTTCCGGTGCGAAGTCGTCGACCTCGATCACCCGCGCGACCGCATCATCCGCCGCCTTGAGCTTCGCGCCCTCGTCTGCGGTGATGACGCTTTTCTTCACGGCTTCGTTCCAGTCGCGGATTTTTGCGGCATGCATTTTCTTCTCGATTGGCTCATTCGCGGTGACGAGCAGGAATGCGCGCTCCAGCCGCGCCAGCGGACCATCATCGTTGGCATGATAAAGGCCCTCGGTCAGCCGGTCGCGCACCGCACCCGGAGCAAGGATCAACTGCGCGCAGCGGTGCACCACCTTGTCCGAAGGGCCGAGCGGATTGGCGCCGAGCGGCTGTATCAGGAATTTCAGGATCACGGCCACGAAGCGGTTCGGCATGTTGGCCATCACCTCGGCCAAGCGATTTTCAATCGTGCGAATTCCGTTCGCCATCACCCATTCGAGCGCCGCGAAATCAGCTTCCTGACGGCCCTCGTCCTCCCAGCGTTTCAATGCCGCCGAGAGCAGATACAGCTCGGAGAGAATATCGCCGAACCGCGCCGAGAGCATCTCCTTGCGTTTCAGCGCGCCACCCAGCGTCAGCAGCGCCATGTCGGAGCACAGCGCGAAGGCCGCCGAATAACGCGAGAGCTGGCGATAGTAGCCGGTCGCGGCGCCTGCATCGGGCGCCGGCGCGAACATGCCGCCGGTCCAGCTTCGGCCCCAGGCGCGGAACGTATTGGTGACGGCGTGGCCGACATGCTTCCAGAATGCAACATCGAACGCGTCGAGCCCCTTCTTCTGGTCGGGGTCGCTGATGGCGTTCATCTCCTGCAGCAGATAGGGATGCGCGCGCACCGACCCCTGACCGAATACGATCAGATTGCGCGTCAGGATGTTCGCTCCTTCCACCGTGATCGCCACCGGCACCGAGCGATACAGATTGCCCATGTAATTCTGCGGGCCGTCGATTACCGCCTTGCCGCCGTGAATATCCATGGCGTCATCGACCGTGATCCGCAGGCGTTCGGTGGCATGCAGCTTCATGATGCCGGAGATCACCGCCGGATGAATGTGCTGGTTGAGCGCGGAACAGGTCAGCCGCCGCGCCGCGTCGAGCTGATAGGCAATGCCGGCGATACGGGCCAGCGGCTCCTCGATGCCTTCGAACTTTCCGATCGGCACATGGAATTGCTCGCGGATGCGGGCATAGGCGCCGGTGGCCCGCGCGCAATAGGCCGCGCCTGCCGACGACTGCGACGGCAACGAGATGCCCCGGCCCGCGGCCAGGGCCGTCATCAGCATCTTCCAGCCCTGACCGATGCGTTCCTGCCCGCCGATGATGAAATCCATCGGAATGAAAACGTCCTTGCCCCAGTTCGGGCCGTTCTGGAACACCTGCATCGCCGGCAAATGTCGGTGACCGATGCTGACGCCCGGCAGATCGGTCGGAATCAGCGCAACCGTGATGCCGAGTTCTTCCTCGCTGCCGATCAGGTGATCGGGATCGTAAGCCTTGAATGCGAGGCCAAGCAGCGTCGCCACCGGGCCCAGCGTGATGTAGCGCTTGTGCCAGTTCAGCCGCAGGCCCAACGTCTCCTTGCCGTTGAACGTGCCCTTGCAGATGATGCCGGTGTCGATCATCGACGCGGCGTCGGAGCCAGCCTCGGGGCTGGTCAGACCGAAACACGGAATCTCGCGGCCTTCGGCAAGACCGGGCAACCACTTGTTCTGTTGCTCCCTGGTGCCGAAAGTCATCAGGAGTTCGCCCGGTCCGAGCGAGTTCGGCACCATCACCGTGACCGCCGCCGTCACCGAGCGCGACGAAATCTTTCGCACCACCTCGGAATGCGCATAAGGCGAGAAGCCGAGCCCGCCGAACTCCTTCGGAATGATCATGCCCAAAAACTTATTGCGCTTGATGAACTCCCAGACTTCGGGCGGCAGATCGCGCCATTCCCAGTTGACCTTCCACTCGTCAATCATGCCGCAGAGTTCTTCCACCGGCCCGCTCAGAAATGCCTTCTCCTCCCCGGTCAACGTTGCCGGCGCGAAGGCCAGCAGCTTCGACCAGTCGGGATTTCCGGTGAACAGGTCGGCATCCCACCAGACGTCACCGGCTTCGAGCGCCTCGCGCTCGGTGTCGGACATCGGCGGCAGCGCCTTGTGCGCCCACTTGAAG
>JAGVII010000268.1 GCA_020056155.1 Afipia sp. | reverse complement strand
GGATTGCAGGTGTTGCGGATGACGCTGTCCGTCGCGGACGGAATGCTGTTCTTTACAGCGATCAAGTACATCCCGCTGGCGGATGCGACGCCTGCTATCTCGCCGCGCCGATCTTTGTCACGGCCTTTTCCGCGATTTTCCTGCGCGAGCAGGTCGGCTGGCGGCGCTGGACGGCGGTGGTTGTCGGTTTCATCGGCGTGCTGATCGCGCTGCGTCCGACTGGCGCGGCTATTTCCTGGCCGGCATTGATCGCGCTGACAGGATGCCTCTGCCAGTCGGTCTTCATGATCGTGACACGCTATGTGCGCGGGACGTCGAACATCTTTCTGGCCGCGACCCAGGTGGTCGGGTCGTTCTTGTTCGGCGGCCTGGTGTCGGCGTTTCTGTTCGTGCCGCCGACGTGGTTTCTCGTGGTCTTGCTGCTGATCAGCGGCATCGTCAACGTCGTGGCGGTGCTCTGCCTCAATCGCTCGCTGATCCTTGCGCCCGCCAGCGTGGTCGCGCCGTTTCAGTACACCATGATCGTGTGGGCCATCGTGCTCGGATTCCTGGCATTCGGCGATGTGCCGTCCCCGAATACGATGATCGGGGCGGCCATCGTCGCCAGCGCCGGAATCTATATTTTCCTGCGCGAACGGACGGTGATGCACCGGGAGCCCGAGCCCAATCCTCCGACGGTGGTGTGAGACATCAACGCCGCGTCGAGTTGTTCCAGCTTTTGATCGACGCCCACACGCTGCGCTCCAGCTTGAAGCGGTCGACCGGTGTCGACGATCCGAGCGCCAGGAAGCGATGCAGTTCAACGCCGGTCCACTGGAAACCGCACTTCTCCAGCACATGACGCGACGCCGGGTTCAGCACCCGCGCTCCGGACAGCAGTTCGTCGATGGCGAATTCCTCGAATGCATAGTCGATGACGGCGCGCGCCGCTTCCGTCGCGTAACCCTTGCCCCAGTGATCGACACCAAAGCAGTAGCCGAGTTCGGGCGCGTTCTCGTTTTCCCAGCTCACGCCGACAAGCCCGATCACGGCGCGTTCGCGCTCGACCAGAAAGACGGTATCGATGGTGGCGGCGATGGTGGTCACGAAGCTGATCGCATCGTCGGCAGTATAGGGATGCGGGACGCGGCGTAAATTAATCGACACGCGCTTGTCGCCCACGACACGCGCAATGGCTTTTACGTCCGCGAGCGTCGGCTGACGCAATACCAGCCGATCGGTCTCGAGGACGACCGCTCTTGATTCCCGCAGCGTGGGCGTTGGCTTTTCCAGCAGCATGGCAAGGCTCCGTGATGTGCCCGTCCCCAAACGGGCAAAACAAAAGGGGAGGCCGGTTACCCGTCTCCCCTTCGAGCCTTCCAGTGCTCTGCCGGTTCAACGAGACCCGGCAGACGCGATGTGTCTACCGTTTATTCAGCCGCAACCGCCATCGGAATAACCGAGATGAAGGTGCGGCCGTTGGCTTTGGCGCGGAATTCTACGCGGCCTTCAACCTTGGCGAACAGGGTATGATCCGTGCCCATGCCGACGTTAAGGCCGGGGTGCCAGGTGGTGCCGCGCTGACGTGCAATGATGTTGCCCGGAATCACGTGCTCGCCGCCGAACGCCTTGATGCCAAGGCGCTTGCCCGCCGAGTCACGTCCGTTGCGCGATGAACCGCCTGCTTTTTTGTGAGCCATGGCTCCGTCTCCAAAATTCGCTTTAAGCTATAGACCGATTCCTTGACGGAATCATTTCACTTTTCGTCGCTCTTTGCCTTTGGCGCGGCCTTCTTGGCTGCGGCCTTCGGCTTGGCAGCGGCAGCAGACGCAGCCTTTTTGGCCGGAGCCTTCTTGGCGACCTTGGCCGGAGCTTCGTCACCGTCCACCGGAGCGGCTTCGATCTTCTTTTCCCTCTTCGGGCGCGGACCCACCGTCGGGGCCTTGCCGTCAGTCAGAATCTCGGTGACGCGGATCACCGTGATTTCATCGCGATAGCCGCGCTTGCGCTTCGAATTCTTGCGGCGGCGCTTCTTGAAGGAAATCACCTTCGGGCCGCGCTTGTGGTCCAGCACTTCGGCGGCCACGGATGCGCCCGAAACAAACGGGAATCCGAGGACCGGCGTGTCGCCGCCAACCACCATTACTTCGCCAAGCTGCACGATCGTTCCGACATCGCCGGCGATCTTGCCAATCTCGAGCACATCATCCGGAACGACGCGGAACTGCCGGCCGCCGGTTTTGATGACTGCGAACATCGTTTTT
>JAGVII010000530.1 GCA_020056155.1 Afipia sp. | reverse complement strand
CTGCTCGGGCAATTCGCGGCCGATGAAGACGAGGCGGCTCTCGCGGGCTTCGCCCTCCTTCCAGGCGCGCTGATGGTCACCCTCCAGCATCATGTGGACGCCCTGAAACACATAGCGGTCGTCGTCGCCCTTGAACGAGAGAATGCCCTTGGAGCGCAGAATCTTCTCGCCGTCCTTGGCGACCAGTTCCTGCAGCCACGGCATGAACTTGGTCGGATCGACCGGCTTGTCGGTACGCAGCGACAGCGATTGCATGTCCTCATCGTGATAGTGCTTCATGCCGCCGTGGGCATGACCGTGGTCGTGATGATGATCGTGGCCGTGATGGTCGTGGTGATGATGATCGTGATCATGGTCGTGACCGCCATCTTCGAGAAACTCCGGCTCAAGCTCCAGAATACGATCAAGATCGAACGCGCCGCGCTCCAGCACGTCCGACAGCTTGACCTGCGCGCGTTCGGTCCGGTGCAATGTTGCATAGGGATTGATTGCACGGATGCGCGCCTCGACTTCGGCCAGTTCGGGCTTCGTGACCAGATCGGTCTTGTTCAGCACGATAACGTCGGCGAACGCGATCTGGTTCTTGGCTTCGGGCGCATCCTTGAGGCGGTCGCTCAGCCACTTGGCGTCGGCCACCGTCACTACCGCATCGAGCATGGTCTTCTCGCGCACGTCCTCGTCGACGAAGAAGGTCTGCGCCACCGGCGCGGGATCGGCGAGACCGGTGGTTTCCAGAATGATGGCGTCGAACTTACCCTTGCGCTTCATCAGGCCGTCGATGATGCGGACGAGGTCGCCGCGCACGGTGCAGCAGACGCAGCCGTTGTTCATTTCGAACACTTCTTCATCCGCGCCGACGATCAGATCGTTGTCGATGCCGATCTCGCCGAACTCGTTGACGATCACGGCGTATCTCTTGCCGTGATTCTCGGACAGGATGCGGTTCAGCAGCGTGGTTTTTCCGGCACCGAGGTAGCCGGTCAGAACGGTCACGGGGATCTTGTTGGCAGCGGCTTCAGACATGGAATCTCCCGGCAATCAAATACGCGCCCGGCGGCGGGGTGGCCCCTGCCCTAGCTCGAAAGCGCGCTGGTCAGGGCCTTTATATTGTGCCGGACCATATCAATGTAAGTGGGTGCAGGCCCCTTTTCGTCGGTCAAACTGTCCGAATACAGCGTTCCGCCGATATTCGCCCCGGTCTCGGCGGCGATCCGCCGCATCAGGCGCGGATCGCTGACATTTTCCAGAAAAACAGCCGGAATTTTCTGCTTTTTGATCTGGGTGATAATGGCAGCAACGTCGCGGGCGCTGGGCTCGGATTCGGTCGATACGCCCTGCGGCGCGATGAATTTGATCCCATAGGCCGCCGCGAAATAGCCGAAGGCCGCGTGGGTCGAGATCACGCTGCGGCGTTCGGGCGGAATTTTCGCCACCGCCTCGCGGACGTCGCGATCCAGCGCGTCAAGCTTTGCAAGGTACGAGAGGGTATTGGCCTTGTAGGCGTCCGCACCGGCCGGATCGGCCGCGATCAGCGCATCGCGGATATTGGCGACATAAGTCTTCGCATTGATCACCGACTGCCAGGCATGCGGATCGGCATCGCCCGGACCATGATCGTGGTCGTGGCCGTCCTCGATCTTGCGCGTGGCAATGCCCTTGGTGGCGACAATCGTGACCGCCCGGCTTCCGGATGATTTCACCAGACGCGGCAGCCAGCCCTCAAGGCCGAGGCCATTGACGATCACAAGCTTCGCATCCGCGATCTTCTTCGCATCGGACGGCGTCGGCGTGTAGACGTGGGTGTCGCTGTTGGGGCCGACCAGCGTCGTGACGGCGACCCGGTCTTCGCCGATGTTCTTCGCAAAATCGCCAAGGATCGAGAACGTCGCGACCACGTTGAGGCGTCCGGCGTCCTGTGCGAAGGCGTGACCTATGAGCACGATCAAAGCAACAACGACGATGGATACAAGGCGAAGCACGGTCGCTCCTCACGCTTCGAGATGACGGCCCGGAAAGAGCTGACGGATCAGACCGCTGACGCTTCCGAACAGGACCGACACGATATACAGCGCCGCACAGACCAGGATGATCGCCGGTCCCGACGGCACCTTGGTATGGAACGACAGCAGCAGGCCTGCAAATCCGGACAGTGCGGCGCTTGCGACCGCAATCCCGATCATGCCGGTGATGTCGCGCGACCAGAACCGAGCGATACCCGCGGGCAGGATCATCAGCCCCACCGCAAGCAGCGT
>JAGVII010000592.1 GCA_020056155.1 Afipia sp. | reverse complement strand
TACAAGGACGACCTCCACACTGTGAAGGTTGGCGTCAACTACCGCTTCAACTGGGGTGGCCCGGTCGTCGCGAAGTACTAAGCTTCGTTTGACCTGAGCTTCTCAGGAACACGGAAAGGCCGGCTCTTGAGCCGGCCTTTTTGTTTGCCGATCACGTCCCTATATTCCCCACATCCCGCTCAGGCAGCAAACAGTTGATGGATGAAGAACAGGGCTGGAAGTCCGGCTACGTTCTCACTATGTTCTGCGGACAGGAATCTGATCGACAAGAAAACCGGCGAACGGTCATCACGTTTTCCGGGGACAGCGCCCTTGTTGCGCACAACGTGCCACCGGAAATCCCTCATGGACGAAGTTATCAAGTCAAGCCGTAAAACAACCGCTGCATCGAGCATGCGAGCGATTACGATTCGCGGCGCGCGCGAGCACAATCTCAAGAACATCGACCTCGAGATTCCGCGCGACAAGCTGGTGGTTTTCACCGGGCTGTCCGGTTCGGGGAAGTCCTCCCTCGCCTTCGACACCATCTATGCGGAAGGTCAGCGCCGCTACGTCGAATCGCTGTCGGCCTATGCCCGCCAGTTTCTGGAAATGATGCAAAAGCCGGACGTCGATCAGATCGACGGGCTGTCACCGGCCATTTCCATCGAGCAAAAAACCACCTCGAAAAATCCGCGCTCGACGGTCGGAACGGTCACCGAAATTTACGACTATATGCGCCTGTTGTGGGCGCGCGTCGGCATTCCCTATTCGCCGGCAACAGGCCTCCCCATCGAAAGCCAGATCGTCTCGCAGATGGTCGATCGGGTTCTGACGATTCCCGAAGGCACCCGCCTTTATCTGCTCGCGCCCGTCGTGCGCGGCCGCAAGGGCGAATACAAAAAGGAACTCGCTGAGTATCTCAAGAAGGGCTTTCAGCGGGTCAAGATCGACGGAAAGTTCTATGAGCTGGCCGATGCGCCGGCTCTCGACAAGAAATTTCCCCACGATATCGACGTGGTGGTGGATCGCATCGTCGTGCGCGCAGATATCGCGCAGCGCCTGGCTGAATCTTTCGAGACCGCGCTGAAGCTCGCCGAAGGACTGGCCGTCGTTGAGTTCGCCGATGCCCCCTCCGGAGCCGAATCTGTCCCGGAGAAAAAATCCGAAAAGAAAACCGCCAAGATCCACGACAAAAGCGGACCCGAGCGGATTCTGTTTTCGGAGAAATTTGCCTGCCCGGTCTCCGGCTTTACGATCCCGGAAATCGAACCGCGGCTGTTCTCGTTCAATAATCCCTACGGCGCATGCCCGAAGTGCGGCGGCCTCGGCGTCGAACAGCATATCGACGCCGAACTCGTGATTCCGGACAAGGAAGCGACGCTGCGCAAGGGCGCAATTGCGCCATGGGCGAAATCCTCGTCTCCTTATTATGTGCAGACGCTGCAGGCGCTTGGCAAGTTCTACAAGTTCACCCTCGACACCAAGTGGAAAGACCTGCCGAAGAAAACCAGGGACGCAATCCTGTTCGGCTCGGGCGACGACGAGATCAAGTTCTCCTACGAGGACGGCGTTCGGTCTTACGACACCAAGAAGCCGTTCGAGGGCGTGGTTACCAATATCGAACGCCGCTTTCGCGAAACCGAAAGCGAGTGGGCGCGCGAAGAGCTTGGCAAATATTTCAGCGACGTTCCCTGCGAATCCTGTCACGGCCACCGCCTGAAACCAGAAGCCCTGTGCGTTAAGATCGGCGGCAAGCATATCGGCGAGATTTCCGAGCTCTCGGTGATGCGCGCGGGTGAATGGTTCGAGACTGTTCCGAAGCAACTCAACAAGCAGCAGAACGAAATCGCGGCGCGGATTTTGAAGGAAATTCGCGAACGGCTGTCGTTCCTGCTCGACGTCTGCCTGAATTATCTCACGCTGGCGCGCGCATCAGGCACGCTGTCCGGCGGCGAAAGCCAGCGCATTCGCCTTGCATCGCAAATCGGCTCCGGCCTGACCGGAGTCCTGTATGTGCTAGATGAGCCGTCGATCGGCCTGCACCAGCGTGATAACGCACGGCTGCTCGAAACCCTGCGGCGGCTGCGCGATCTCGGCAACACCGTCATCGTCGTCGAACATGACGAGGACGCCATCGAGACCGCCGACTACGTTGTGGACGTCGGCCCCGGTGCCGGCGTGAACGGCGGCAACATCGTCGCCCAAGGAACGCCGCAGCAGGTGAAGAACAACCCGAACTCGATGACGGGAAAGTATTTGACCGGCGAAATGTTCGTGCCGATTCCCGAACGGCGGCCGCCCAATCATCGCCGCACTATCAAGGTCATCAACGCGCGCGGCAACAATCTCAAGAATGTATCGGCCGAAATCCCGCTCGGACTGTTCACCTGCGTCACCGGCGTCTCGGGTGGCGGCAAGTCCACATTGCTGATCGATACGCTGTACAAGGCTATCGCACGCAAGCTTAACAATGCATCCGAGGGCCCCGCTCCGCACGACCGCATCGAAGGCCTGGAGCATATCGACAAGATCATCGACATCGACCAGTCGCCGATCGGCCGCACGCCGCGCTCAAACCCTGCGACTTACACCGGCGCGTTCACACCGATCCGCGAATGGTTCGCGGGCCTGCCGGAATCAAAAGCACGTGGCTACGAGCCGGGGCGCTTTTCGTTCAACGTGAAGGGCGGACGCTGCGAGGCCTGCCAGGGCGACGGCCTGATCAAGATCGAAATGCACTTCTTGCCGGATGTCTACGTCACGTGCGACACTTGCAAAGGCAAGCGCTACAACCGCGAGACGCTGGATGTCCTGTTCAAGGGCAAGTCCATCGCGGACGTACTCGACATGACGGTCGATGAGGCCGCAGACTTCTTCAAGGCGGTGCCGCGCGTCCGCGAAACCTTCAGGACCCTGCAGCGCGTCGGCCTCGGCTATATCCATGTCGGCCAACAGGCGACGACGCTCTCCGGCGGCGAAGCCCAGCGCGTGAAGCTCGCCAAGGAACTCAGCAAGCGCGCAACCGGCCGCACGCTCTACATCCTCGATGAGCCGACCACGGGATTGCACTTCCACGACGTCGCCAAGCTGCTTGAGGTGCTTCACGAGTTGGTGGCTCAAGGCAACAGCGTGGTGGTGATCGAGCACAATCTCGAGGTCATCAAGACTGCCGACTGGGTGATCGATCTCGGTCCGGAGGGTGGCGACGGCGGCGGTGAGATCGTCGCGTGGGGGCCGCCCGAAGATATCGTCAAGGCACCGCGCAGCTATACCGGCAAGTTCCTTGCGCCAGTCCTGAAGAAAGGCCGCGCCGGGAAGATCCGCGATGCCGAAGAGGCAGCGGAATAGGCGAAAGATACTCGTTTGCAGAGCGCATTATTTCGAGCGGGTGACTACCTCACCCCGCTCCCTTTGCAGCGCTGGCATGTGAGAACCTTGTCGCCCTTCTTCACCAACCCTTTGCCTTCGCAGTTCTTGCACTTCTGCTTCTTCTTGATGTTGGGGCCTTTTTCGTTTGCCATTCCATTTCCTGACCAAGGTATATTGCGGAACGCACAACCGCGTCGCGCCTCCAATAGTGCGCAATCCTGTCACCGCGCGACTTAAATCATCGATACCGGCTTATCAGCCCTAATGGTCGATCCGGCGGCGTGACGGTGTAGTGCCAAGGCTAACCGTCGGCTCCAGTATAAGCCGGCGGCCAGACTTGGTCGCTTTGCGCTGACCGGGCGTCAACGCATAACCTGGGCTCGCGAGCCGCATTCCGCCTCAGCAAACGGCTTTAGTGCCCATGCTTGGCGAGTTCGTCGTCACTCAGATCCCAGTCCTGCCAAAGCTTCAGGACTCCAAGCAGGATCACAATGCCACCAAGGAGCGTGTGCCAGAGTCTGAGTGTTCCATCCCCGGCATAGCCAAAGATATGGGGCGAAGCGATCAACCAGAAGCCGAGCGCGGCTTCGCACGCTTCCTCCCAGCGCCGAAGCACGACGTACTCCAACTGGGCAAAGCCAAATATCAGGACCCCAACGCAAACCGCATTCAGGATTGGCATTCCTGGGTCAGCATGCGAGCCGAGCCCGTTATTGGCCTGACCGGTAAGCCAGGGCGACAGGACGATCAGCAGGCCGAGCAGCATGCCGAACCAATCTTCCCAGGACCGATGTGTATTTAGAAACCGATCGATCGACATTGAATACCTCCATCTGAAACGAAGGCATACGGCGGCGGCCTGACATGTGACATTCCGACTGCCAAACGACCAATTCGGCCGCCTTTCGGTATGTCTCACGAAAACGTATCAATCCCGGCAACCTTTACAAGGTCCCGGGAACGGGTTTTTGTTGGTTTAGGAGACACTTGCCGCCTGGAGAAGCCATACTGCCGCATCCGCGGGCTTCCCGCCGCGCAACAAGACCAACGCCCAACACCGGAACAATCGTGCCATGACCCAAGCTATTCAGAACAATCCGGCCCAGAAACGTTACGAACTGGAGGCCGAAGGCCATCTCGCTGCGACCTATTATAAACTTTCCGACGGGGTTGTTACCTTTGTTCATACCGAGGTCCCGAAAGAACTCGAAGGCAAAGGTATTGGATCAAAACTGATAAAGGGCGCGCTCGATCAGGTGCGCGCTGGCGGGTTGAAGGTCGTTCCGCAGTGCCCTTTCGTAAAGGCATACATCGAAAAACACGCTGAGTATGCCGATCTGCTGAACTAGATCCGTACCGCTCACCCAAACACAGGCAATGGTTTTAGTCATGGTACGCAACAACACCGCCCTTGGCCGCTACGAACTCGACGTGGATGGCGCAACTGCTTTCGCCGAGTACCGGCTTGCGCCAGGCAAAGTGGTCATCACCCATACTGAAACGCCGCGCGTCTTGCGCGGGCGCGGTATCGCCTCACGACTGGTGCGAGGTGCACTGGAGCAGATCCGAGCCGATGGATTGAAAGTCGTGGCAGGCTGCGGATTTGTTGTCGACTATCTGGAAAAACACCCCGAGTTTTCGGATGTAGCGGCCTGACACGGTTCAACTTCGTTCTTGAATGCCCGACGGCCGGCGACAGCGCGTCGCAAAAATATGTGCGGCAATGAAAAGGCCCGCCTGATCAGGCGAGCCTTAAAAAGCAGTCCGGTCCCTGGAGCCGGCGTTATAATCAATTCTTCAGGTCGTCCGGAAGCTTGCCGCCGTTGGCAGCGAGCTTGGTCATGACCTGCTTGTGCAACCAAATATTCATCTTCGCGGAATCGCTGGTATCGCCCTCATACTTCAATTCTTTCGCCAGTTCCTTGCGAGCCGAGAGACTTGAATCGATATCGAGCGCTTTCATCAGGTCCACGATCGACGTCCGCCATTCAAGTTTCTCGCCTTTAGCCGCAACGGCCTTGTCGAGAATTGGCGCAACATCAACCATCGGCACGCTGGCACCGCCACCGGCAGCCGATCCAGCACCGCCAGCAGGCTCAGCAGCTTAGGCCTTGGTGCCGAAAATTGCGCCCATGATTTTCCCAAAAATGCTCATCTATAAAACTCCCGATGCCCGTCGGTTGACTGTGAACGATTGGCGCCTGTTCGTCCGGCAGCACCGCGCCGGTCTTCACGTGTCAGTGTAGACGTCCGGTTACAGCTTGCCAATGCGACCCATCAATATTTGCGCTGTGGCGATTTGAGTCAAAAGCGCCAAAAAGCCGCCACAATGACTCGAGACGGCAGCGACTTGAATTTGTCATACAGCTTTGCGCTGCCGTCCCCTTACAGAACTTGCTAAGCTTACCCAGCCCTCGGTTGCAAGAAATCGCAAAACGCTTGAACTTCACGCTGACGCTCGTGCTCAGCCATGCAGCCTCATCTCCTGTACTGCGGCCCAACCAATTGCCCGAGTTCTCGAGGTTTGGCATGGATGCGTACCCATGAGGCACGCATCCCAAAGCTCATATGTTTGACGCGGTGGTTTTCGCAGGCGGAGGTAACCGCTGTTACTGGCAAGGCGGCTTCTATGAAGCCGTTGTCTCGCGTCTTGGCTTCTCACCGAGCCTCGTCGTCGGCGCTAGCGCAGGCGCATTCGCTGCGGTCTATTCACTGCTCGAAGCCGGGTCCGGAAGGCCCATGTGGGGCAATTCGATATCAGGAATCCCGACGGCATCCGCAACGCTTACGAGTTGGGCTTGAAGGACGGCGATACCTTCGCCACCTCGCTCAATCGATGAAGCCTGCCATCGCGACACGTTTGATCACGAGCGTTGGGATAAACTTGCGACAGTTGCAGAGTAGCGGGGTTTCGGACGGCTGCTTCGCGTCTCACTCTGGCCGTTTGCGCAGAAAGCAGAAAGGTGGCGTCGATATTAACGACACCACCCTCCTTAAGATCGTTCACATCTGATCAATGCCGGTGCGCAGGCGCTCCACCACTCGCACCTATCGCCCTGACATTAAAATTGAGGTCGAGCTTCCCTGCCTTCTCGAACGTCAGAGTCGCCTTCAGCGTGTCGCCTTGCTTGAGCGGCTGCTTGATATCCATGAACATCATGTGAAATCCGCCAGGCTTGAGTTCGACAGTTTCTCCGGGTTTGACTGTGAGCCCGTCCGCCAGCGGCCGCATCTTCATCACGCCGTCGTTCATCGACATCTCGTGAATTTCCACGTGATGCGCACCGGCTGACGTCGCACTGACGAGGCGATCGGATGACTTACCGTTGTTGGTGATCTTGAGATAACCACCTGCGATCTTGGCGCCGCCCGGCGTGGCCCGTGTCCAAGGCGATGCGATAACCAGATCTCCGATCTTGAACGTATCGCTTCCGCTTTGCGCGGATGCCCCCATTTGCGCGTGATCCATCTTGCCGTGATCCATCTGCGCCTGCGCAACCGTCGCGGTATCGGAAACGATCCGCAGTGTGGGAGCTGGCGACTTCAGGCTGTGTGGATTCTGTCCTTCGGACGCGACCTGATCCCAGCGAATTTCTCCCTTGGCGCATTGCTGAACCGTTGGAAACGAGATCGCCTGCCCCGGACGGAAATCTCCGGCAAGGAAGCTCGTGAACATGAACTCGTCATAGTTGTCATCCGACAGCGAACCGCCCGACCACTCGATTTCCTTCGGTCCTTCGGTCACGGCCTTGCCGTGACTCTGGTAGGGCTTGGCGTAGGCGCCACGGGTGATGTTCAGGGTCCAACCCGCCTTGGGCATCGGCTTCACGCCGATGACCCCCTCCGGAATCTGAATCCGGATTATTTTGGTCGCCGCGCCGTCGCAACCATGCGGGACCTGGAACACCGCCTTGTAGTAGGTGCCGGTACGCGCCTCGCCCGTCGCAAGGGTGATATGGGCAAACGCAGTTGATTGCGACGCGATGAAGGCCGATGCGGCCAGGCCAACACCGGTCAGCAGCCGCTGCGGGCTGCGAAAGTGGATGGACATTTTGTTCCTCGACTAATGCTGAAAGATAATTCCGAAACGAGCGTCTAGGTTGTTTCAGATCAGCCTCGGAGGAGCCCGGGCCAGAAAGCCCGGTTCCCGCAAAACGACCGTCAGGGTTGTTTGGCGTGAAACGGCGGAAAGCGCATAGATCGTGGGGAGCGTTAGCCAGAGTCTGTCATCCGACAGCAGGGCCGTCGTGTGGTTCATCAGGCACGCGCTGAGGCAATCGTGACCCACCTTCGGGGCCAGCGGGCCGCTCCCGTCATCGTTCAGGCTCGCGGGTGCTGCCCCCGAGCAAATAGTGCCTAGGCCCCCCGCGCCGCGGACGAACGCAAGCGTGCCACTCCAGGCCAGAAGCAGACCCTGGATCACCAGAACCTGCGACAGCACGAGGGTCAAAAGCAGCCGGCGAAATGGATAGCGCTCATGCATCGCGCGGCTATGCCACGCCCAGCATGGAACGTCCATAATTCGGAAACGCTCCGTCGCAGGCTTGTCCGCGGAGCCCAACGGAGAAATTATAAAATGAATTATTGTTCGCTGTTAGATAGATTGTTCGGCACTATATGAGCAACGGAGAAGATGTTCTGCTCCACCCTGCCGATAAAGCATAGCTCAGCGATGGGCCTTACTTAGTTACCGTCCACCCTAAACCCATCAAACTTTGTGTCTCCTTTGCGTCAAGTCGATGAAATAACAATACAAATCATTGTTCGACGGGCGGCGAAGGCTGCTATATTAGATAGAACTTTTGGTGAAAGATTAATCACTCCTTACCTTAGACATGCGCTGATTGCTTAGCTGCATCGCAACATTTGCGGTGTTGCGACGCAGAATCGTCCCCTATATTCGCTCCTAACGATGACGCTGCTCCAAGAGCTGAATCGGGATTACGAAGGAGACTAACCATGCTGCTCTCATTTATCCGCGCTATCCAGGCGTTCCGCGACTATCAGCGTAATGTTGCTGAGCTGTCCCAGTTGAGCGATCGGGAACTGGCCGATATCGGGCTTGACCGCTCCGACATCCAGCGGGTCGCAGCCGGCGCTTACAACGGCTAATCCCGTTGCGAAAACTGACTGACGAACGATTGCGCCCGCCCTGTGCGGGCGTTGTCGTATCTGCGCTCGGCCGGGCGCGCCATGCACACCGAACCGTTGCATCGAAGCGTTGCCGGCTCTAGTTGTGAGCCATGACAACCCAGAGAGATCCTAACGCGGCGGCGACCCACGTCATTGGCGGCGGACTGGCCGGCTCCGAAGCAGCGTGGCAGATCGCGAACGCCGGTGTCAGCGTTGTGCTGCACGAGATGCGTCCGGTCAGAACGACCGATGCCCATCGTACCGACAGTCTCGCCGAGCTCGTTTGCTCCAACTCCTTCCGCTCCGACGATGCGGCAAACAACGCGGTCGGCCTGCTCCATGCAGAACTGCGCAAGCTGAACTCCCTGATCATGCGCAGCGCGGACGCCAATCAGGTGCCGGCGGGCGGCGCGCTTGCCGTGGACCGCGACGGTTTCTCCGCGGCGGTCAGCGCAGCACTCGCGACGCATCCACGGATCGAAATCCGGCGCGAGGAAATCGCTGGCCTGCCACCATCAGACTGGCAGAATGTCATTGTCGCAACCGGCCCGCTCACCTCACCGGCGCTGGCCGATGCGATCCGCGCCTTGTCGGGCGAAGACGCCCTCGCCTTCTTCGATGCGATTGCGCCAATCGTGCATCGCGATTCCATCAACATGGATATCGCCTGGTTTCAATCGCGCTACGACAAGGTCGGGCCGGGCGGCACCGGCGCCGACTATCTCAATTGCCCGATGACCCGCGAACAGTACGACGCCTTCGTCGATGCGCTGATCGCCGGCGAGAAAACCGATTTCAAGGAATGGGAAGCCAACACGCCCTACTTCGACGGTTGCCTGCCGATCGAGGTAATGGCCGCGCGCGGCCGCGAAACGCTTCGTCACGGACCGATGAAGCCGGTCGGATTGACCAATCCGCGCGATCCCACGGTCAAGCCCTATGCGATCGTGCAGCTGCGCCAGGACAACAAGCTCGGCACGCTTTACAACATGGTCGGCTTCCAGACCAAGCTGAAGCACGGCGCGCAGACGCATGTGCTGCGTGCCATTCCCGGCCTTGAGAACGCAGAGTTCGCGCGCCTCGGCGGCCTGCATCGCAACACTTTCCTGAACTCGCCAAAATTGCTCGATCCGCAATTGCGCCTGAAGGCGCAGCCGCGCCTGCGCTTCGCCGGGCAGATGACCGGATGCGAAGGTTATGTCGAGTCCGCAGGCATCGGCCTGCTTGCGGGCCTGTTCGCCGCGGCGGACGCGCGACAGAGTGAGATCGCGCCGCCTCCG
>JAGVII010000572.1 GCA_020056155.1 Afipia sp. | reverse complement strand
GCTCAGCCACGGATCGACGCGCGGCGCCGGAGGCCACACGCCTTCGACAAGGCCGCCGAGAATGACGCGGTCGCATTCGGTGAGACGCGCTTCGAGCGGGCCATAAATGCGAAGCGATGCCACCGATTGCGGCCGGCGCACGATGCGGTCGCCGAACGCGGTCTCGAACACATCCGGATAGTCGCGGAGCGCGAGCGTCAAGCCGCTTGGTGCGGGCTTGTCGTCGTCGGCTATCCCGCAGGCCTGAAACAGGTCATCGAACGCTTTCGACAGCGCGTTGCCATCGGAGTCCTCGAAAGCGAGAGCGGTGCCGCTGTCATCGGACGACAGGCGCTTGAGCACATCGGAGTGGCGCGCCGCATGGTCGATCAGGTCACGCGGCTTGCCCGGTTTCAGATCTTCCAGCGGCTTGAAGGCCGTTGTCAGACCGGCGATCAGCGCCTGCACGGCATCGAGCGAGACGTCATCGAGCTGCGCGCGCGGCTCGGAGCGGTGGATCGCGGACGGTTCCTTGCGTCTGAGTTTTCCGAGTTCGGCGCGGAAGCGCGTGAAATCCCGCGCCAGCCCTTCGCTGCCCGCGGCAGGCCGCGTGCCGCGCAACAGCGCCAGTTCAAGATCGCCGATGGCTTTGGTGAAAGCGCCTTGCGCCTGCCCGAGCCGGGACAGCGGATGCTTCAGCAGCGCCAGCAATGACGGGGGTGCCAGTTCGTCGGCGACGGTTTGTGCCGCGAGCCGTGCGAAAATCCCGGCCGGTGTATCCATCAGGGAATCGCCGCCGGAATCGTCGAAGGCGAGATTCCAGCGGCCGAGCGACGCCATCACGCGGCGCGCCAGCGCGCGGTCCGGCGTGACCAGCGCGGCGGTGAGATTGTGTTCGCGCGCTTCGCGCATGGCCACCGCGATGGCGAGCGCTTCCATTTCGGGATTGGCGGCTTCGATCAGCGCCAGGCCCTCGGTGCCGGATGCGATGCGTTGCGCGATCACCTTGTCGGCCAGCTGCGTGTGCCACTTTTCGCTCGATGTCGCGGGGCGCATCGCCTCGGAGGCCAGCACCTCGCGGCCGTGAGCTGAAGGGGCTGCGAGCGGCTCGACGTCCCGCCGCTTGATGCCGAATTGCGCGAGCAATCCGTGCAGCGCGAATTGCGGATGACTCCACGACGCCGGTGTCGCAAGGATGTCGCCGGCGGTCACGGCGCCGCCGATCGATTCCCATGCCGCGTCGTCGAGATCGGTGTCGAGGCCTGGCAGCACCACGGCGCCCTGCGGCAGTCGCGCGATGGCTTGCAGGAATTTCGCGGTGGCCGGCATCGATCCGGTGGAGCCTGCGGCGATCACCGGGCCTTTCTGGTTCGCCGCGAGCCGCTTTGCTTCCGCCGCGATCAGCATGTCGCGCCGCGCCGCAGGTTCGATGCGTTCGATCTGCGCGAGATATGCGGGCCAGGTTTCCTTCGCGATTTTCAGGAACTTCAGCGTGTGCTGCCAGTAGATGTCGAGTTCGTCCGGCACAATGCCATCGAGCGCGTCCCAGCCCACACCACGCGTCACCATGTCGTCCATCAGCCGCGCCAGATCGCTGGCAAGCGCCAGCGTCGATGCCGGGCTGCCGACGACAAGCGACGCCGGCTGCAGTTTGGCCCAGGCCGCGACAAGCCGCGCCAGCGTCAGCCTGCGTTCGAGGTCATCCAGCTTCGGCGGCAGAACGGACGCCTCGGGACCGCCGAGTTGCCCGTCGTCGGCGAACTCCAGTTCATCCTCATCGACGCTGCCCAGCGCGACGATGCGCGGCAGCACGACGGCGTCGGTTTGCAGCACATCGAGAAACACCTCGCGCGCCATGCGCCCGACGCGCCGCGTCGGCAGATAGAGCGTCGCATCCGCCAGCCGTTCGGGGGTAGCGCGCGCGTCAAATCCCGCGACGAGCCGGCCATCGACTAGCGCCGAAATCACCGTGTGAAGAAACGGCGCAGATGGGGGGACGTTGAAAACGCGCATGAAAATTCCGATTCGGGGTCGGCATCATGGCATGTGAAGGGTGGGCGAGGGGAGTCTTGCGCGCGGGGCGATTTCGGCGCGTCAAGCCACGCTGGCGAGCAGGGCTTCTTCCGCCGCTTCCACGGCGTCGGGCGTGCCGACATGCATCCAGAGGCCATCGAGCCGCAATCCGAATAGCCGTTCCTGCTCGTTGGCGGCGTCGAACATCCTGGTCAGGGAGAACTCCCCGGAAGGCGCGGTCCTGAAAATCGCGGGCGACATGATGGCGGCGCCGGCATAGACGAACGGCACCACCTGATGCTCCTTGCGCTTGCGCAGGGCACCGTCCGTGAGCATCGCGTAGTCGCCCGAACCTGAATAGCCGATGCTGTTTGCAGTCGGGGCCATCAGCAGCAGGATGTCCATGCGCGCCGGATCGAACGCGTCCGCCAAACGAAGCAGATTGGGATGAACGCCATCGAGCCACATCGTGTCCGCGTTCAGATGGTAGAACGGCGCATCGCCGAGCAGCGGCAATGCCTTCACCACACCGCCTCCGGTGCCGAGCACCACGTCGCGTTCGTCGGAGATCACGACGTGCGGCGACTGGCGGGTTTTGACATGCTGCACGATCTGGTCGGGCAGATAGTGCACATTGACCACCGCCGTGGTGACGTCCACTTCCGCGAGCCGGTCCAGCACATGATCGAGCAGCGGCTTGCCGGCAACCGGCACCAGCGGTTTTGGCATCTTGTCCGTCAGCGGTCGCATCCGGGTGCCGAGACCG
>JAGVII010000503.1 GCA_020056155.1 Afipia sp. | reverse complement strand
TGCCGAGGCGATCCGTGCCGCCATTGCGGGTCTGCAGAAGGGGGATGCGCTGCTGATTGCGGGCAAGGGTCACGAAACCGGACAGATTGTGGGAGATAAAGTGTTGCCGTTCAGCGATCACGAAGCCGCCATGGCGGCGTTGGCGGAGCATGCGGCATGAGCACGGCATTGTGGACGAGCGCTGCCATGGCGGAGGCGATGCGTGCCGAAAGGCGCGGCGCGCTGCCGAGTGATGTCACCGGCATTTCCATCGACAGCCGCACGCTGACGCCGGGCGAGGCGTATTTCGCGATCAGGGGCGACGTCCACGACGGCCACGATTTCGTCGAGGCGGCGCTGACAAACGGCGCAGCCCTCGCCGTCGTTGCGAAAAGCCACGCGGAGAAGTTCGCGGCCGATGCGCGGCTGCTGGTGGTCGATGACGTGCTTGCGGGTCTTGTGGATCTCGGGCGGGCGTCGCGTGCGCGCCTCGGCGGACAAGTGATCGCGGTGACCGGGTCGGTCGGCAAGACCTCGACCAAGGAAGCGTTGCGCGCGGTGCTCGGTGCACAGGGCGAGACCCATGCGTCGGTCGCCTCGTTCAACAATCACTGGGGCGTGCCGCTGACGCTGGCGCGGTGCCCGGCGTCAGCAAAATTTGCGATCTTCGAGATCGGCATGAATCATGCCGGCGAGATCGAGCCGCTGGTGAAAATGGTGCGGCCGCATGTGGCCATCATCACCACGGTCGAACCGGTGCATCTGGAATTCTTCTCCGGCATCGAGGCGATTGCAGATGCCAAGGCGGAAATCTTCTCGGGCGTTGAGCCGGGCGGAGCGGTGGTGCTCAACCGCGACAACGCGCAGTTCTCCCGCCTGAGCAGGAGCGCCAAGGCACGGAAGATCAAACGCATCGTCTCGTTCGGCAGTGACGAAAAAGCCGATGCGCGGCTCATCGACGTGTCGCTGCATCCGGCCAGTTCCGCCGTGCACGCGAATGTTCTCGGTCAGGACATCACCTACAAGATCGGGATGCCCGGACGCCACATGGTCATGAACTCGCTTGCGGTGCTGGCGGCGGCCTCGCTCGCCGGGGCTGATCTGGCGCTGGCGGCGCTGGCCCTGGCCCAACTTCAGCCGGCGACGGGACGCGGCGTGCGCCAGCAACTGGTTCTGACGCAAGGAACTGCCACTTTGATCGATGAAAGCTACAACGCCAATCCGGCGTCGATGGCGGCGGCGATCACGGTGCTCGGTCAGGCACCCGTCGGTCCACGCGGACGGCGCATTGCGGTGCTGGGCGACATGCTGGAACTCGGCGCAACCGGCCCCGATCTGCATCGCGGCCTTGCCGAAGCCGTCAAGGCGAACGGGATTGACGCGGTTTTTTGCTGTGGTCCGCTGATGCACAATCTGTGGGAGGCCCTTCCTTCCACGAAGAAGGGCGGCTATGCCGATAACTCGGCTGCACTCGAGGCACAGGTGATTTCTGCTATCGGCGCTGGCGACGCCATTATGGTCAAGGGGTCGCTTGGTTCGCGTATGAAATTGATTGTGACGGCACTGCAAAAGCGCTTTCCGGAAAAAGCGGCGCTCGACAGCGTCGCACCATAAGGCAATTGGAAATGTTTTATTGGCTGACTGAATTCGCCGGCACCATCCCCGGCATCAATGTGTTCCGCTACATCACGTTTCGCACCGGCGGTGCGATGGTCACCGGCGCGCTGGTCGTGTTCCTGTTCGGGCCATGGATCATCGATCAGCTTCGCCTGGCGCAGGGCAAGGGCCAGCCGATCCGCGCCGACGGTCCTCCAACGCATCTGGTGACCAAGAAAGGCACGCCCACCATGGGCGGCCTGATGATCCTGTCGGGTCTGATCGTCGCGACGCTGCTGTGGGCAAATCTGCGCAATGCCTATGTCTGGATCGTGCTGCTGGTCACGCTCGGCTTCGGCTTCGTCGGGTTCTATGACGACTACCTGAAAGTTTCAAAGCAGACCGACAAGGGCTTCTCCGGGCGTTCGCGCCTCGCGGTCGAAGCGCTGATCGCGTTGATCGCCTGCGCCTGTATTGTCTGGTTCGGCCGCAGCGCGTCGGTCACGGCGGTGTCGATCCCCTTCGTCAAGGACTTCATGCTCAACATCGGCTGGTTCTACGTGATGTTCGGGATCTTTATCATCGTCGGCGCCGGCAACGCGGTGAACCTCACCGACGGCCTCGACGGTCTCGCCATCGTTCCGGTGATGATCGCGGCGGCGAGTTTCGGCATGATTGCCTATCTCGTCGGCAACGCCGTGTTCTCGGAATATCTGCAAATCCGCTACGTCCCCGACACTGGTGAACTCGCGGTGCTGTGCGGCGCGGTGCTCGGCGCGGGTTTGGGATTCCTCTGGTTCAATGCGCCGCCGGCCTCGATCTTCATGGGCGACACCGGATCGCTCGCGCTTGGCGGCATGCTTGGCGCAATCGCGGTCGCCACCAAGCACGAAATCGTGCTGGCGGTGATCGGCGGCCTGTTCGTGGTCGAGGCGCTGTCCGTGATCGTGCAGGTCGCATCGTTTAAGCTCACCGGAAAGCGGTTCTTCCGCATGGCGCCGATCCACCATCACTACGAACAGAAGGGCTGGACCGAACCGCAAATCGTCATCCGGTTCTGGATCGTCTCGGTGATGCTGGCGCTGGCCGGTCTCTCGACGCTGAAGCTGCGGTGATGGTTCCACCGACCGCGCAATCTCCAGCGTGTCATTCCGGGGCGTGCGAAGCACGAACCCGGAATCTCGAGATTCCGGATCGCCGCTTCGCGTCGTCCGGAATGACGGAGTGTGTTGGATGACTCCCGTCACCTCCTTCGCGGGCAAGACGGTTGCGGTGTTCGGCCTCGGCGGGTCGGGGCTTGCAAGCTGTCACGCTTTGAAGGCGGGCGGCGCGGAAGTCATCGCCAGCGACGACACACCGGCAAAGCTCGCGGAGGCAGCGAAGGCGGGTTTCATCACTGCCGACCTGCGCACGGTGTCCTGGGCGAATTTCGCGGCGCTGATCCTGACGCCCGGCGTGCCGCTGACTCATCCGCAGCCGCACTGGACCGTGCTGGCCGCGAAGGATGCAGGCGTCGAGGTGATCGGCGACATCGAGCTGTTCTGCCGGGAGCGCAAACGTCATGCACCGGATGCGCCATTCGTCGCCATCACCGGCACCAACGGCAAGTCCACCACCACGGCGCTGGTGGCGCATCTGATGCGCGAGGCCGGCTACGATACCCAGATGGGCGGCAACATCGGCACCGCGATCCTCTCGCTGGCGCCGCCGGCGAAAGGCCGCGTCCATGTGATCGAGATGTCGTCGTACCAGATCGATCTTACGCCCTCGCTCGATCCGGCTGTCGGCATCCTGCTCAACGTCACCGAAGACCACATCGACCGACACGGCACCATCGAACATTATGCGGCGGTGAAGGAACGTCTGGTGGCGGGCGTGCAGCAGGACGGCACCGCCATCATCGGCGTCGACGATCGCTGGTGCGCGGCAATCGCCGATCGCGTGGCGCAGGCGGGCAAGAACGTCGTTCGTGTCTCGGTCAGGCATCCGGTAGCGGACGGGATCTGTCTCGAAGGCGAGACCATCGTGCGCGTTGACGGCGGCGCACGATCGCGAATCGCCAGCATCAACGAGATCGGTTCGCTGCGCGGCCTTCACAACGCGCAGAATGCGGCATGTGCGTCAGCCGCGGTGCTGGCGCTTGGGGTCAGCAGCGAGATGCTGCAGCAGGGGCTGCGCAGTTTTCCGGGCCTTGCACATCGCATGGAGCAGATCGGCCGCCATGGCCGCGTGCTGTTCATCAATGACTCCAAGGGCACCAACGCCGACGCGGCGGCGCACGCGCTGTCCTCGTTCAAGGACATTTTCTGGATCGCGGGCGGCAAGCCCAAGACCGGCGGCATCGAGAGCTTGCGCGCGTTCTTCCCGCGCATCCGCAAGGCCTATCTGATCGGCGAGGCCGCGGAAGAGTTCGCGAAAACGCTTGGCGATATTCCGCACGAGATCAGCAGGACTCTGGAAGAGGCGGTGCCGCATGCCGCGCGTGACGCCGAAGCGTCCGGCCTGAGCGAGCCTGTTGTCCTGTTGTCGCCAGCCTGCGCGTCGTTCGACCAGTTCCCGAATTTCGAGAAACGCGGCGACCGCTTCCGTGATATCGCCAACGCGCTGCCCGGTGGCCTGACACCGCCGTGAGTTTCTCGTCATTGCGAGCGAAGCGAAGCAATCCAGCGTCACAAGAAAGACGGGATTGCTTCGTCGCGAGGGCTCCTCGCAATGACGGTGGCGATGGCCCTCCGCCTGTTTTCTATACATTTTGACGAGATTTTTTCGCGTATCCGTCCATCTTTAACCCTCCCGAAACCATGATGGGTGAGTAATACCCCGTTAATCTTTTGCGCAGGACACGCACATGATCTCCCGCGAGCAACGCACGCCTTTGAGCGAATGGTGGTGGACGGTGGATCGGCTGCTGCTGGCGGCGTTTATCACGCTGATGCTCGGCGGCGTGATCCTGTCGCTGGCCGCGAGTCCGCCGGTGGCGGTGCGCATCGGCCTCGATCCGTTTCACTTCTTCAACCGGCATGTTTTCTTTCTGGTGCCGTCGCTGATCGTGATGCTGGGCGTCTCGTTCCTGTCGCCGCGCCAGGTCCGCCGCAGCGCGCTGATCGTGTTTACGATCAGCATCGTGCTGGTGGTCGCGACGCTGATGTTCGGGCCGGAGGTGAAGGGCGCCAGGCGCTGGATCACGATTCTCGGCCTGAACATTCAGGCATCGGAATCCCTCAAGCCTGCGTTTGTGGTGCTGGTGGCATGGCTGTTCGCGGAATCCGCCAAGCGCCCCGAAATGCCGGCGACGTCGATGGCGCTCGGGCTTCTGCTGATGACCGTCACGCTGCTGGTGCTGGAGCCGGACTTTGGCCAGACAATGCTGCTGCTGATGGTTTGGGGTGCGCTGTTCTTCATCGCCGGCATGCGGATGATCTGGGTGTTCGGCCTGATGGGCGCGGGCGCGGTCGGATTGTTCGGCGCCTACATGATGGTGCCGCACGTCGCGGGCCGCATCAAACGCTTCATGGACCCGTCGTCGGGTGACACCTTCCAGGTCGATACCGCGATGGAAGCCTTCACGCATGGCGGCTGGTTCGGGCAGGGGCCGGGCGAGGGCACGGTAAAGCGCATCTTGCCTGACAGTCACACCGACTTCGTGTTCGCGGTGGCGGCCGAGGAATTCGGGATCATCCTGTGCCTCGCGCTGCTCGCGCTGTTCGCCTTCATTGTCATCCGCTCTCTGTCGCGCGCCTATGCCAGTGAGGATCTGTTCACACGCTTCGCCGCCGCGGGCCTTTCGATCCTGTTCGGAATCCAGGCGGCGATCAACATGGCGGTGAACCTGCATCTGATGCCGGCGAAGGGCATGACGCTGCCGTTCATCTCATACGGCGGATCGTCGATGATCTCGCTGGCCTACGGCGTCGGCATGCTGCTGGCCTTGACGCGGCAGCGCCCGCGCGTCGAAATGGAATCGATCGGCGCTGCCAACTCCGCGCACGGCTTCGCGTGACCCGCGAGTATTCCATGCCTGACAGAGCTCTCATCATTCTGGCGGCGGGCGGAACGGGTGGTCACCTGTTTCCTGCCGAAGCGCTGGGCGTTGCGCTGATGAAGCGCGGTGTGCAGGTGCGCCTGATGACCGACTCCCGCGCGCTCCGTTATGGCGGGATGTTCACGCGCGACATGATGGATGTGGTGCCGAGCGAAACCGTGCGCGGACGCACGCCGTGGGCGCTGGCGCGGACCGGTACGCTGCTCGCCGCCGGTGGCGCGATGTCGCTCGCCGTGCTGTTGCGGCGAAAGCCGAAGGCCGTGGTCGGTTTCGGCGGCTATCCGACGCTGCCGCCCCTGATCGCGGCGAAACTACTCGGCATTCCGACAGTCATTCACGATTCCAATGCCGTGCTCGGTCGCGCCAACCGCTTGCTCTCGACGCGGGTCAGCGCGATAGCGACGTCGTTGCCGGGGGTGCTGGACCGCGATCCCGCGCTCGCCGGCAGGACGACGTTGACCGGCACACCGATGCGGCCTGCGATTCTCGCCGCCGCTGCCGTGCCGTATGTCGCACCGGATGCCGATGGTCCGTTACGCCTGCTTGTGGTCGGCGGCAGTCAGGGCGCCCGTGTGATGGCCGACATCGTGCCGGGCGCGATCGAACGCCTCGAGCCGGCGCTGTGGCGCAGGATCAGTCTGGTTCAGCAGGTGCGCGACGAGGATATGGCGCGCGTGCGCACTGTATACGACAAGCTCAAGATCGAAGCCGAACTGGCGCCGTTCTTCGCCGATCTGCCGGTGCGGTTCGCCGCGACGCATCTGGTGGTGTCGCGTTCGGGGGCGGGGACTGTCGCCGAACTCGGCGCGATCGGACGTCCCTCGATTCTGGTGCCGCTGCCCGGCGCGATCGATCAGGATCAGCACGCCAATGCTGGCGTGCTGGAGAAAGCCGGTGGCGCGATCCGCATTCCCCAGACTGAGTTCACGCCAGATCGTCTTGCTGCGGAAATTTCCGCGCTCGCCGCCGATCCGGCGCGGTTGAGTGCAATGGCGAGCGGCGCGCGCACAGTCGGCAAGCTCGATGCCGCGGAGCGGCTCGCCGATCTGATGATCAAGGTCGCGGGGATCTAAGCCGTCATTAGCCGTATGCCGACATCAGGCGCGAACATGACGAAAGAGTCATGCGACGCTGAACGATCTGCATATTCTTTCCGCATGTCACAAGCCTGTGAGTTGGTTGCGCCGCATCGTTTTGAATCGAAGAGGTCTGTGAAGGGGCGCAACGCTCCTGAACAACCAATCGCGGAGCAAGATCATGAAAATTGCAAAACTCGTTATGGCGGTGGCGGTCAGTGCGGTGACAGGCGCATTCTGCACCTTGGAAGCTGTCGCACAGACCATCCCGCCGGTGGCGGCAAAGAATGTGGTGCTGGTGCACGGCGCGTGGGCCGACGGCTCAAGCTGGGGTGAGGTGATCCCGCGCTTGCAGGCAGCGGGATTGCATGTGACCGCCGTGCAGAACCCCCTCAGCTCTCTTGAGGATTCCGATGCGGCGGTGCGCCGGGTGCTTGCGCTTCAGGATGGCCCGACCGTCCTTGTCGCGCATTCATGGGGCGGCACGGTCATCAGCGATGTCGGCAACGATCCGAAAGTATCGTCGCTGGTTTACGTCGCGGCGCGCGCGCCCGATGCCAACGAGGATTTTGTGACGCTGTCGGGAAAGTTTCCGTCAGGCCCGGTGCGGGCGGGCATCCAGACACATGATGGCTATACCCGGCTCTCGGAAGATTCGTTCTTGAAGTATTTTGCCAACGGCGTGCCGCACAAGCAGGCCGAGGCGCTTTATGCGGAGCAGGGCGACACCGCAGCTTCGATCTTTGCCGGGCGCACCACGCAGGCGGCATGGCACGGCAAGCCGTCATTCTATGCGGTGTCGAAGGACGACCAGACCATCAATCCTGATCTGGAGCGTTTTCTCGCCAGGCGCATGAATGCGACCACGATTGAACTGAATGCGGGCCATCTGTCGCTGGTCTCGCATCCCAAGGAGATCGCCGACCTGATCATCGAGGCTGCGGGACGGCACAAGAGCTAGGTTTGAATTTTCCGGGCGGCTCGCGAAGCGGCCGTCCGGTTTTCCTAAAGCCGCGCATTCTCCACCAGATAATCCAGAAATGCCCGCACGCGCGCGGGCAACTGCCCGCCATGGCCGACGAACACGGCGTGGATCGGTTCGAGATCGCCGGGATTGACGGCTTCGAGCACCGGCACCAGTCGTCCCGCCTTGATATCTGCGTCGACGTGAAAGCGGGCGAGGCGCGCAAGGCCCGCTCCGGCAACCGTTAGCCGCTGCATGGCTTCGCCGTCCGAGACCAGTGCGTTACCGACCGGCGGCACGGTGACGATGCCGCCGCTGCTGTCACGAAACGGCCAGCCGTCGATCTGTTTTGCAAAGCAGAAGCCGAGCATGTTGTGCTTGGCAAGATCGTCTGGC
>JAGVII010000077.1 GCA_020056155.1 Afipia sp. | reverse complement strand
CGGGAAACGCGCCAACATGCGGCGGATGTCGGAGCACTTGCCGGATTCGTCAGCGAGGTTTTTATGCAAAATTTGACGCTGCTGCTATCGCCTCGTTTCATCATTCTGACGCTTTGCATTTGCATCACCGCGCTTCTGCTCGGCGCCGCAGTCTACTACGATTTCAGGCACATTTTCCTGTTTGCAATTCCGATCACCATTTTCGGTTCGCTGTCGGTGCTCGGCATTCACGACATGCTTCAGAAAAGCCACGCCGTCCTGCGCAACTATCCGATCTCCGCGCATATCCGCTTTCTGCTGGAGGAAATCCGGCCCGAGATGCGGCAGTATTTTTTCGAGAGCGAGAAGGACGGCAAGCCGTTCAGCCGCGACACGCGCGCGGTGGTCTACCAGCGCGCGAAGATGGTGCTCGACAAGCGTCCATTCGGCACCCAGGAAGATGTCTATGCAAACGGCTACGAATGGATGAATCATTCGGTCGCGCCCAAGCCGCCGACCGACGAGCATTTTCGCGTCACGATCGGCGGGCCGGACTGCACCAGGCCGTACTCCGCTTCGGTGTTCAATATTTCCGCGATGAGCTTCGGCGCGCTCAGTCCCAATGCGGTGCGCGCGCTCAATGCCGGTGCGAAGAAGGGAAATTTCGCGCATGACACCGGCGAAGGCGGCGTCAGCCCCTATCACCGCGAAAACGGCGGCGATCTGATCTGGGAAATCGGATCGGGATATTTCGGCTGCCGTCATCCCGACGGAACGTTCAATCCGGAGCTTTTCGCGAAGGTCGCGGCCGACGAACAGATCAAGATGATTGAGCTGAAAGTCAGCCAGGGCGCGAAGCCGGGCCACGGCGGCGTGCTGCCGGCCGCGAAGGTGTCCGAGGAGATTTCACGCATTCGCGGCGTCGCGGTTGGCGAGGATTGCATTTCGCCGGCCTATCACCGCGCGTTCTCGACGCCGATCGAAATGATGCAGTTCATTGCCGAAATGCGCCGGCTTTCGGGCGGCAAGCCGGTGGGCTTCAAACTCTGTATCGGCCATCGCTGGGAGTTTCTTGCTATCTGCAAGGCGATGGTCAAGACGGGTATCTATCCCGATTTCATCGTGGTCGACGGCAACGAGGGCGGTACCGGTGCGGCTCCCGCTGAGTTCATGGACCATCTCGGGATGCCGATGCGCGAGGGCGTCAACTTCGTTCACAACGCCCTGATCGGCATCAATGCGCGCGATCGCATCCGGATCGGCGCCGCCGGCAAGATCGCGACCGGATTTGACGTTGCGCGTGCCATGGCGCTCGGTGCGGACTGGTGCAATTCGGCGCGGGGCTTCATGTTCGCGCTTGGATGCATCCAGTCGCTGAGCTGTCACACCGATCGCTGTCCGACCGGCGTGACGACGCAAGACCCGACGCGTAACCGCGCGCTGGTGGTCCCCGACAAGACCATGCGCGTTTACAATTATCACCGCGCGACGCTGCATGCGCTGGCGGAATTGATCGCGGCATCGGGTCTCAGCCATCCGCAGGAAATTCAGCCGATCCATTTTTCGCACCGCATATCGGGAACGGACGTGCTGTCGTTTGCGAGGCTCTATCCGGAGGCCCGCCCGGGCGAACTGCTGCAGGGTAATATCGAGAATCCGCGTTTTCATGCCTGGGCTTTCGCGCAGGCGGAGTCATTTGCACCCGTCGCGGCGGCGGCACCTCACACGGCCGTGGTCACCCCGGTCGCGGCACACCGATAAAGTCAGAACTCGCCGTGCAGGCGGCCTGAGAAAATCGAGACCGGTCCGCGGTCGGCATTGTAGGCGGGGTTCGTGATCAGCTGGTAGTCGGCGGTGAAGGTGAAAGCCTTGCTGAATGCGAGCGCGTAGTAGGTTTCCAGAATCCGTTCCGTGCCGTAGTTCAATCGGCCGTCGCCGATCAGGAGACCCTTGCCTCCGGCCGCGAGGAAATCGCGATGCGCGCCGGACAGGCCGTTGATCGCGCCGCCGAGACCGATGGTGTCATCGGACCTTCCCCAGTAGCTGCCTTTGATCGAAACGCCGCCGGACACGCTACGGTCGATGTCGGTGAACGACAGAATCTCGTTCTGGCCGTCGTTCCAGCTCGCCCGCGCGAAGATGCCGACGTCGGTTGCGACCTGCTGCTCGGCATTGACGTAGAAGCCGTATTTCGACCGCTCCCGGCGCTCGCCCGGCACGATGTCGTTGATATCGACTCCGGGATTTGCCGCGCTGATGCCGAGCGTGTTGCGATAGTTGGCGGAGTTGCCGCGGTTGGCGAACACGCCCACGCGCAATTTGCCGGGCCGGTTCAGGATCGTGTGGCGTTCCTCGAATTCGACCACCGCGCCGCCGGTCTTGAAGGTCAGCACATCGCTGTTGGGCTGCGACGGCACCTGGAACAGACCGGCCCGGATCGCCCAGTCCTTGCGGTTGAGTTCGATGACTGCGCCGCGTGTGAAGCCCGGCAGGTCGGCCGGGAAATCATAGGCTGCGGACGACCACATCGCCCAGTTCATGAAATCGGCGCGCGGATCTTTCGCATAGGAATTGCCGTCGAAATAATCGCCTACGGCGAAACGTCCGACCGTGACCGTGACGCGGTTGATGTCGCGCTTGCCCGGCAATTGATTGGCGGCATCGGCGACGTCTTCCCGCTCGCCGCCGAGGCCGAAGGTCTGGCGGAAGAAATAGCGCTGGGCGCGAAAGTCGGGATACTCCGCACCGCCCTTTTGCGCCTCGCCGTTGGAAAATCCCGCAAGGCCCAATGTACCGCCGATGCCGAATCCCTGGGCGAGTTCGGGATTGAAATACAGTTCGCCGCCATCCCACAGCCGCCATCCGAGGAATGCGCCGACGGTCCAGGTCTGGCGCGTGCGCCCTGCGCCGGGAAGACTGTTCGGGCCCTGATACGGCGCGCGGAAGGAAGGATAGCCTTGCGTGATCAGCGTGGTCTGGCCGTGGACGTTCCAGTTGGCCGATTCCGGAAGCGCGAGCGGCTTGATCGCGGTGCTGCCCGTCATCCAGGGCGGCGTATCCCATAGCCGGTAATTGAGGCCGAGCTTGATCGTGTGAATCTTGGGGTCCACTGCGACATCGGGCAGCGGCACGTCGCCCAGTCCAAAGGTTCGCGCGCCAAAGTCGATATGGTTGTACTCGACCTTGCCGGTCCAGTTGCCGCCCACGGCGACCTCGACGCCCGCACCTGCGACCCAGCCGAAATGCAAGCGCGACTTGTTGCCGATAATGTCGCCGGCCGCGTCGTTCAGATCGATACGGGTCCGCGCCAAGGCTGCGCCGCCGGTCACGTAAGGCAGCACTGTCCCGAATGCGTAGCCGATGCGGCCCCGCGCCGTGCCGAAGTGGTCGCTCGTCGTGTTGAACGGCGCAGGCACGAGCTTGGGCCGATCGAGCGTGCTTGTGAACGAAATGTCGGCCTCGACCCCTAGCACCCACCTATTTGGAAGCTGAAGATTGTAACCCGCCTGATAGCCGCCGATCAGACCGGTGATGCTGGACGGAAAGAAGATGCCCTGCTGCGGCAACGGGTTGGTGCCGGGACCGAAGCTGCCGCCGCCGTAGCCGACGTGCCCGCCGATGTAGAGACCGCTCCAGTCGAAAACCGGCGCAACGCGTGATGCCTTGAAGGGGAGGACAGCGTCGGCAGCCCGTGCGAGATCAAGCGACGCCGCTCCCAGCGCCAGTCCGGCGACTGCGCCTTTCACAATGGATATGCGGCGGAAGGTCTGCGTCATGAAACGGCCAGCGCGCGGGATCGCATCTTCGGATAGAACCAGAAAGGAACAGGCTTTCCGGCATTTGGCTGCATTTGCGAATGGCCCTCAAGCGCTTGTTTTGCTTATGAGCAGCCGATTTGCAGGACGGCTGAAATCCGCCCGCGCGAGCCATGACATTGCCGCGTGACAGGCAGACGACACAATGTCTGTGGCCTGGTTGCGCCTGCCGGTTCGTGCAAGAAAAATAAAATGACCCGCCCGGGGGGACAACCGGGCGGGTCCTTGGGTCGGCGCGGCGTGGATGAGGCGCCGTGCCGAACTCAACTCGGATTATTGGATCAGTAGCAGCTGCGAACGCGGCCGATATAGTTTCCGTAGGCGTCGAACTGGCGGACCCAGCCGCAGCGGCGATAGCCGTAATAGTCATTGGCGTAGGCGTTGCTGGCAGCGGCGGCGAACAGCGCGCCTGCGGCGAGGCCGACACCGATGCCATGGTGATGATGGAATTTGCCGGCGTGAGCTTCCTGGGTGGTGGCGGCGATGCCACCGGTCAGCGCGACAGCAGCAACAGCGAGGGCGGCAATCTTGGTCTTGATCGACATGATACTCTCCATCCTTGTTTGGGGCGGGCCGTATGGACCGCATGCCAATTGGTGGTGAGTTGTCGGGATTCGGTTCGAAGGTTCTCGTTGAAATATCGAAATCAATAAAATGCAGTAATTTCAATATCTTATATGGCTACATCGAAGTCTGAGGCCGGTTCGACAATCTCGTCAGATCGAATTTGTCGACATCCTGCAGCAATTCGATGAAAGCCCGAGCACCGTAATCCAGCAGCGCATGACCTTTGTCCGCGCTCGCCATCGTTGCGTCGCCGACCGCGCCCTGCGGATTGAGATCCTGCGCCGCCCACGCGAACGGCGCAGGGCGTCCCGCCGAAAGCCAGCGGAATTCTTTCACCATGCTCCTTTCAGAGGATTCGAAATTCGCGATCCGGTTGGTTCTCACCTGATCGGGAAAGGCCGCGAGCATGATCGAGGTCTCGACCGCGCCGCCGTGAATGCCAAAACGCAATTCATCGGCCGAGAACAATCCATCCGGCGCGCCGAAGCGGCTCCAGCTGATGGTGACCGTCAGCATCTCGTGTTTCGCGCGCAGGTCCTGCGCGATCAGCGCCATTGCCGCGCTGTTGCCGCCGTGGCTGGTGACAATGACGAGCTTGCGGATACCGGCCTGCGCCACGGCATCGCAAAGCGTCATCCATTTTCTCAGCGCGACGTCCGTCGCCAGCGTCTGCGTGCCGGGATAGGCCGTATGCTCCGTCGAAATTCCAACCGGCTCGATGGGCAGGAACGTTACCGGCAGATCATCCGGCAGCGCCCTGCGGACGCGCGCCAGATAGGCCTCTGCGATCCGCGTGTCGGTCTCGAACGGCAAATGAGGTCCGTGCTGCTCGGTGGCCGCCAGCGGCAGCACGGCGATCCATCGGGAGGCCTCGGCCTTGTTGATGGAGGACAGGCGAATCGCGGTCCAGTCGTGCGGCGGCGTCGTGGTCATCGTGGGCGGGTTTCTTCGAACAGGCGTTTATTTGAATCGATTAGCAGAGTAGCTTTGCAATGCCCATCATGGGCAAAACGCCCAACGGAGTCCAATCATGCCACCCAGCCGTTTGCTGCGCGCGCTTGTTGTCGGGATCGCTTTGTCGGTGACCGGAGTACCGGCGCATGCGCAGGCGCCCGGCGGACTGGACAAGGTTTCGTTCGGCACCAACTGGGTCGCGCAGGCCGAACATGGCGGATTCTATCAGGCCGTGGCGGACGGCACCTACGCGCGCTACGGCCTCGACGTCACGATCGTTCCCGG
>JAGVII010000261.1 GCA_020056155.1 Afipia sp. | reverse complement strand
CTCCATCTCCTGCAGCACGCCAAAGGAAAACGCGGCGGCGCGGGTTCCGCCGCCTGAAAAGGACAGCCCAACGACCGTGTCCTCATAGCTCGTCGTCTCGCCGAAGCCGATATTTCCTCTGTCAGCGAGGTTGTCGGATCCCGGCAGATTGACTGGAGCATTTTGAATCGACGCGCAGCCGAGCAATACGCCCGACACAAACATCACACACGCGAGAGGCCGCACCCAACGCATAAATCACCGATCCCACCGGCCGTTATCGCCCCCGGCGGTTAATGAAGACATACCGCGCTATCAGGCATTCGGCGGACAAAATGGTGAATACAAGGCAGGCGTGGCCAGCGCCCGCAAGCCCTTCGCGTCAGGGACTTATCGACGACGGATTTCCCGGCTCCGCCGAGAGATGCCGGTCCTCGTAGGCGATCGACCAGTCGATCAGCCTGCGCCAAAGCGCCTCGGCAAGGTCGGGCGGCATGCCGGCGGCTTCCGCTTCCCCGCGCACATTGGCGACCACACCTTCGATCCGCTCGGGAATAGCGGCGGGAAGATTGTCACGCGCCTTCACGGCGACCACCCGGTCCAGACACCTCACTCGCTCGGCGAGCAGTGCCACGATGTCGCGGTCGATCCGGTCGATGACGGCGCGCAGATCGGCAAGGCCTTCCTGCCCCGCTGACATCATGCCCACCACTTCCTTGCGCTGAAGCTTCCTGCCGCCTGCTCGATGACCTCGCCGAGCGAGAACAGCGTCTCCTCGTCGAACGGCCGGCCGATCAATTGCAGACCGAGCGGCAGCCCCTGCCCGTCCTTGCCCGCAGGCACGGCGATGCCGGGCAATCCGGCCATGTTCACGGTCACCGTGAAGATGTCGTTGAGATACATCTCGATCGGGTCGGCCTGTCCCTTTTCGCCGATGCCGAATGCGGCGGAGGGCGTCGCCGGCGTCAGAATGGCGTGAACGCCCTTGGCGAACACGTCCTCGAAGTCCTTCTTGATCAGCGTGCGAACCTTCTGCGCGCGCAGATAATAGGCGTCGTAGTACCCGGCCGAGAGCACGTAGGTGCCAATCATGATACGGCGGCGAACCTCAGGACCGAAACCCGCAGCGCGCGTGTTCTCGTACATCTCGGCGATGTTCCTGCCGTTGACGCGCGCCCCGTAGCGCACGCCGTCATAGCGCGCGAGGTTGGAGGACGCTTCCGCAGGCGCGACGACATAGTAAGCCGGCAGCGCGTATTTGGTGTGCGGCAGCGAAACCTCGACAAGCTCCGCGCCCGCCGCCTTCAGCCAGTCGGCACCCTGCGCCCACAGCGTGTCGATTTCGCCGGACATTCCGTCGAGGCGGTACTCCTTCGGGATACCGATCTTCATGCCCTTCACCGACTTGCCGATAGCCGCCTCGTAGTCCGGCACGGGACGATCGACCGAGGTGGTGTCCTTCGGATCGTGGCCTGCCATCGACCGCATCAGGATCGCGGTGTCGCGAACCGTGCGCGCGAACGGTCCGGCCTGATCGAGCGACGAGGCAAACGCCACGACGCCCCACCGCGAGCAGCGGCCGTAGGTCGGCTTGATGCCGACAATTCCGGTGAACGCCGCCGGCTGGCGGATCGAGCCGCCGGTGTCGGTGCCGGTTGCACCGAGACAGAGATTGGCTGAGACCGCGGATGCCGAACCGCCCGACGAGCCGCCGGGAACGAGATTGGTGTCCGAGCCTTCGCGCCGCCAGGGATTGATCACCGGCCCGAACGCCGAGGTTTCGTTGGACGAGCCCATCGCGAATTCGTCGCAGTTGAGCTTGCCCAGCATCACCGCGCCGTCGCGCCAGAGCTGCGAGGTCACGGTGGACTCATACGGCGGAACGAAGTTGCCGAGAATTTTCGAACACGCCGTGGCGCGCACGTCCGTAGTTGCAAACAGATCCTTCACACCGAGCGGAATACCGGCAAGCGGACCCGCGTCACCCCTGGCGATGGTTGCGTCCGCTGCACGGGCCTGCGCACGCGCCTGCTCCGGCGTCTCCAGCACATAGGCATTGAGCACGCGCGCCTTTTCCATCGCGGCCAGATGCGCGTCAGTCAGCTCAAGCGCGGTGAAGGATTTCTGCGTCAGCCCTTCACGGGCATCGGCGAGCGTCAGCGAAGTCAGGTCAGTCATTCATTCTTCAATCGGATCGCAGTGAAAGGGAGATTTTTTCTTTTGGACCTTGGATGCCTCGGCTTCGAGCATGTCGATCACCGCGTCGATGGCCTTGTCGGGATCGACGTTCTTTCCCTGCCGCTCCATCTCATCGAGATAGGTCATGTAGGCCGCGTAAGCCTTCTCGTCGCTGCACAGCAGGCACATGGCATTTGCCTCGGGGGTTATTCGACGACTTTGGGCACCAGGAAGAAGTGATCTTCGGTCGCAGGCGCATTGGCAAGAACCTTCTCAGGAATCTCACCGTCGTTGACGACATCCGCGCGCTTCTTCATTTCCATCGGCATCACGGACGTCATCGGCTCGACGCCGTCGATATCAACCTCGGTCAGTTGTTCGACGAAGGCCAGCATCGCGTTCAATTCGCCCTGCAGATGCGCGACTTCGTCTTCCTTGACGGCGATACGCGCAAGGTGCGCGATCCGGCGGACGGTGGCGGCATCGACTGACATATTCTAACGACTCCGGACGGCTCTGTTCAGCCGCCCTCATAGAACATTCGGCGGGGATCGCCAACGCCAAATAAGTCGCGGACCTGCCGCCACTACCGGAATTAACGGAGCAGGTTCAATTGTTTGCACAAAGTACGCCGCCGCTATCCCGACAGGCCACGGAGCCGGTCGAGCGCTTCCGCCGCCAGCGCGCGCGTGAGGTCCGCCGCACTGAGCTGACGGCTAAGCGCCACGGACTGGCCGGCCCAGAGATTGGTGAAATCGACCCGTCCGAGTTTCTCGGCGGCCGCCTTCAGGGGAACAAGTGCCGTGGCCGCATGAGGAAACGCAGGTGCGTCAGGTGACACAGGCCCAACCTCACGCATCAGACGGTTGGCGACACCCCGCGCCGGGCGGCCGGTCATGACGTTTGTGATAACCGTCGACTCGTCCGTCGCGCTCGCCAAGGCCGCGCGTCCTCCGGCGCTGACCTTGGATTCGGGCGTTTGAAGGTAGGCCGTCCCGATCTGCACCCCGGCAGCACCCAGCGCAAAGGCCGCAGCGATCCCTCGTCCGTCGGCGATCCCGCCAGCTGCGATGACCGGCACCTTCACCGCATCCACGACCTGCGGCACCAGCGCCATGGTGCCCGGCTGCGATGCGATGCTCTCGGTCAGGAACATGCCGCGGTGACCGCCCGCCTCCGCGCCCTGCGCGATGACCGCATCGGCGCCATTCTGCTCGAGCCAGACCGCTTCCTTGACGATGGTCGCGGAGCCGAGAACGACGGACCCTGCGGCCTTCACGCGCTTCAAGAGCGCCTTCTCCGGCAAGCCAAAATGGAAACTCACCACCTCGGGCTTCAGTTCTTCGACCAGTTCGCACATCTGCGCATCGAACGGCGCACGATTGGCCGCCTGGATGCTCGCGCCGGGGTCGAGCCCCAGTTCCTTGTAATAAGCCTCAAGCCGCTTGCGCCATCCGGTTTCGCGAGCCGCATCAGCCTCGACCGCCGTGTGGCAAAAGAAATTCATGTTGAGCGGCGCGCCCACGCGCTGGCGGAAGATGCCGACCTGCTCGCGCGCCTTCTCCACCGACAGCATCGCGCAGGGCAAGGAGCCAAGCGCCCCGCCCTCCGCCGCGCCGATCGTGACATCGACGTCCTGAACGCCGGCCATCGGCGCCTGAACGATCGGAACGTCGATTTTGAAAAGGTCGAGAAGTCTGCGGTCAGGCCACATGGTTTTCTCATTCATGATTAGGAGAGTACCGGCATCGTCGCCAGCCAGCGTGTAACTTAGCACATCAAGCGGTCACGCCGCCATGCAAGCGGCACGCACCATGGCCTGCAATCCTTTAATGCATAACTGACATTACCGTGACGGCGAACGGCGCAAAATAACGCCAATCCGTCCACCGCGCCCGCCCTTCCCGCTTTGCAACTTTCGCATCCCGCGTGATAAGCGAAGCAATGCCTGCTTCCATTTTGCCGCTGATCGAAGCCGCCGCGCTCTGGCCCGCACGAGGCGCCCTGATCGGGCTCGATCTCGGTACCAAGACCATCGGCGTTGCCGTGTCCGATCCCGACCGCAAGCTCGCGACCGGTATCGAGACGATTCAGCGCAAGACCTTCACCGCCGATGCCACGCGGCTGCTGGCCCTGTCCGCCGAGCGCCAGGTCGTGGGCTTCATTCTGGGCCTGCCGATCAACATGGACGCCAGCGAAGGCCCGCGCGCGCAATCCACACGCGCGTTCGCGCG
>JAGVII010000158.1 GCA_020056155.1 Afipia sp. | reverse complement strand
TTCCGAAGTTCGTGATCCATCTCAGCACCACCTTTACACGAACTTCGGAAAGTTATGGGTACTGGCAAATTTAAGATTCTAGTACCGCTTTCTATTGGAAGTTCCTGACCTGGACTCGCAGCTAGCGCTACAGGAACTTCCAATAGGCGGTACTAGTCGCCATAATTGCCGCGTTCGAGCAAGTCCGCCCTCACGAAAATCGATTCCACAAATGATGTCATCGCTGAATCTTGCCGCCCGGATCGAGCGCTGGCCTATTGCCGGCGGCTTCACCATCAGTCGGGGCGCCAAGACAGAAGCCGTTGTGATTGTGGCTCAGGTAAGTCGCGGGGACCGCAATGGTAAGGCCATTGTCGGGCGTGGCGAATGCGTTCCCTACGCCCGCTACAACGAGACGCCGGAGGGAACGCTGGCGGCCATCCTCAGCCTTCAGGACGCATTTCGCAGCGGTCTGGACCGGCAGGCGCTGCAATCTCAGATGAGCCCCGGCGCGGCCCGCAACGCGCTCGATTGCGCGCTGTGGGATCTGGAGGCCAAGGTGGCGGAACAGCGTATCTGGGACCTCCTTGGACGCCCCGAACCGCGTCCGCTGACCACCGCCTACACAATCTCGCTGGGCACCCCGCAGGCCATGGCAGAGGCGACCGCGAAGGCATCCCATCGCCCGCTGCTCAAGATCAAGCTCGGCGGCGACGGCGACGAGGCCCGGATCGCGGCGGTCCGCAAGGCTGCCCCGGCCAGCGAATTGATCGTCGATGCCAACGAGGCCTGGACCGAGGCCGATCTGGAGCGGCATCTGGCGGCCTGCGCCGATGCCGGGGTGACCATGATCGAGCAGCCCCTGCCCGCGGGCCGGGATCAGGCCCTGGCGCGTATCAAGCGCCCCGTGGCCGTCTGCGCCGACGAAAGCGTCCACGACCGCGCGTCGCTCGAAGGCCTGCGCGAGCGCTATGACGCCATCAACATCAAGCTCGACAAGACGGGCGGGCTGACCGAGGCGCTGGCGATGGCCGAGGCGGCGCGGGCGCTGGGATTTGACCTGATGGTCGGCTGCATGGTCGCCACCTCGCTGGCCATGGCCCCGGCCATGATGATCGCGCAGGGTGCACGCGTGGTCGATCTCGACGGGCCGCTGCTGCTGGCCAGGGACCGCGACAACGGCCTGCGCTTTGACGGCAGCACGGTGTACCCGCCCGATGCCAGCCTCTGGGGTTAGGGCATGATCCCGAAAAGTGGAAACCGGTTCTCGGCAGATCATGCCCAAGCGAAAAACCTATCCCGTCACGGCGTGATGCGTATCAAGGCGCTTGCGCGCGAAAGCCATGACGAGACCGCCCGCGAACGCCATCACGGCCATGGCGTAGTAAACGCCCTCGCCGGCCCAGGCGTAGATCAGCCCCGAGCAGATCATCGTCAGACTGGTGGTGGCGCCCTGCGTCGCCACCATGTAGCCCTGCGCGGACGCGATGACGTGATGGGGCACGCTGCGCACAATCAGGGCCACCGTGCCCACCTGCGTGATGCCGAACGTCAGGCCGTGCATCAACTGCACCACCGCGAGAACCTCGATGCGCGGCTCCTGCGCCGTAATCACCCAGCGCAGCACGCCGCTGGCCGCGCCGATCAGCACAAGGACCTGCGGCGACAAGGTGAAGCGCGGCGAGATGGCGAAGACAACGATCTCGGCCGCCACACCGATCGACCAAAGGGCCGCGATCGCGAACCCGCCGAAGCCTGCATTCTGCCAGGTGATCGAGGAAAAAACGTAGTAGGCGGCGTGGCTGCCCTGGATCAGCGCCGACGAGCCGATAATGGCGAGAAAAAGCGGTTGCCTGAGCAGCCCGATGGCACGTCCCTGATGCGCCGGGCTGGCGGCGGGCGTGTCGAGCGGCGCAATCCCGAGGCCGACAAGCGCGCTGAGAAACGCCATGGCCACGATGATCCAGATCAGGTTCTGCGGCTCAATGATCTCGAACAACAACCCGGCGATCAGCGCGAACACCACGAAGGACGCAGAGCCCCACAACCGCATTCGTCCATAGTCGAGGCCGTAACAAGCGACGCCCTTCAGTGCATAGCCGTCGGTCAGCGGACTGAGCGGTGTCCAGAGGCAGGCAATGACGGCATAGACGATCAGGATCGTGAGCGGATCGCGAAGCAGCCCCAGCCAGGCGAAACCGGCGGCGGTGACAAACGCGAGCGCGATCATGGTCCCGCGCAGGATCTGGCGGTGCTCGGCGGTCGCCGTCACAAACGGCAGGACGGTGAAGCGGGACAGCGACGGCGCAGCCGTGATGAAGCCGATCCAGGACACATCGACGCCGATCGCCTTCAGCCAGACCGGGAAGAACGGCAGGTGGACGCCGATAATGCCGAAAGTCGAGGCGTAAAACAGGCTGATCCGCACGGCAAATCGGCGAGCAACGGATTGCCCGGCCGGATGCTTTTGTGATTCTCTGGTGAACAAGGGAATTGCGATTCGCTGCGGTTCGTGGTGACCGCTATCTAGCGCGTGTTCGGCTTATCTGGACATCGCTTTTGCGTGTGGGTTGCGTCAACGCGTTTGTATCTTACAGGTTTCTCCTGCAGGTTTTTATGGCCAACGAAGCCTTCGCCCTGTCGCCGATCTCAGCCCGCGCCGCGTCTCCGACGGACGCGGACTTCGAGGCTATTCGCGAGGCCTTTCTGGAGACTGCGCGCGGCCGCTGGTTCCTGGACGAATACACAAAGCGCAACCGCAACGCCGATACCGCCATGGTGCTGGAGGCCGTCGCGCGCATCGAGCGCACGCTGGCCGCCCAGAAGGAAGAACAGAAGCCGCAAGAGGAGCCGATCGCTCGGCCCTCAAGCGAATTGCCGGAAGCCATGGCTGCGGTCCGGGCCATTGTCGCCGCCACCCGTGAAAGCATTTCCGTGGCATTCGACGGTCAGGCTTTGGCGGATGCACTGGCGCCGTCACGCAAATGCGCGCGGGTGATCCGCGAGATCGCCTGGGGACTCCGTGAATCCGGTGCGGACGGCCGCATCTGCTCCATGCTCGAGTCTCAGGTCGATGCGATCAACGCCGCCTGCGATCATGCTGCGGCCGCAGGCCTTCGCGACGACGTCTTGCGGGCGTTCGACGCAGCCGCGCGCGACATCGAAGCCATCGCCCCGTCCGAGGAACCGCAGGCAGAGGCCAAGCCTGTTGCGACAATCCATGTCGTCGATTTCAATCCGGCGCCCGTGGAAACGCCCAGGGATTTGCAGACCGGTGCCGTGGATGACGACCTGTTCGAGGTGGCGGCCGCCGCATCGGAAGAGTCGTCACCGGAAACAGTGACCGAAACCGCTCTGCTGACGGCGGAAGACACCCAGCCGATCGAGATGGCTGCGGCAGCAATCGAAATCCATGAAGCGCCGGAGCCGGTTAAGGCCATGCATCTGGCCATCGTGCCGGACACGGCACCGGAGCCCGTTCTTGAGAATGTGCCCGCCGTTCTTGAGAACGAGCCGGAGATCGAGGCCACGGCGGCCGCGCCGGTGTCGCTCGGCGCCAGCCTGATCGCCAGCGGG
>JAGVII010000067.1 GCA_020056155.1 Afipia sp. | reverse complement strand
TCGAGCAGCTGTTTCAGGACACGCCCCAGCGACTGCTTGGTGATCCGCAGCACATCCAGCAGGTCCGCGACCTTCAGCCCCGGATAGCGGGTCACGAAGTGCACCACGCGGTGATGGGCGCGGCCGAAACCGAACTCCTCCAGCACGTGATCGGCGTCGCCGACAAAGTCCCGATACGCAAAAAACAGCAGTTCGATGATGTCCCAGCGCTGGTCGCCGCGCGGCGAGGAACCGGCGGCCCCCTCCTTGGCGGAAGACTGCCCTGCATCTTGCGCTTTGAAATTTACGTCAGGCATATTGACATATCTTGGGTTCAATATTACAAAAAGACCAAGCTTCACGAAATATTCGGATATTTCGCCGCCGCCGGGCTCTCGGAGTACCTGAAAACTTCGGCCGGAAAAGAAGCGAATTTTTCGCCGTGCGATTGTCGGTCGACATTCCACGAAACATACTGGACTTAACCGCTCTCGACAAACGAACGAGCGCCTGCCGGCTCCTGAGACAGGACCGGCGGATCTGGAGGAAGCGATGGGAGTTTCGTTCGATAAAATCGATGGCGCGATGTTGCTGGAATTCGAAACGCAACCCGCGACGAACCCGACGCCCGAGAAGGAGCGCGCGGCGAAGCTCCTCGACCCCGGCTTCGGGCGGATCTTCACCGATCACATGGCTGTGGTCCGCTACAGCCAAGGGAAGGGCTGGCACGGCGCGCGCGTCGAATCCCGCGCGAACTTCGCGCTCGATCCGGCCACAGCCGTCCTTCATTACGCTCAGGAGATTTTCGAGGGCCTCAAGGCCTACAAGCGCGACGACGGCGGCGTGAACCTGTTCCGTCCCGACGCCAATGCCCGGCGCTTCCGCAATTCGGCCGAGCGGATGGCCATGGCGCCGCTGCCCGAGCCGGTGTTCCTCGAAGCGGTCGAGCAGCTTGTGCGCATCGACCGCGACTGGATTCCCGGCGGCGAGGGCAGTCTCTATCTGCGGCCGTTCATGATCGCGAACGAGGTCTTCCTCGGCGTGAAGCCGTCATCGGAATACATCTTCGCCGTCATCGCGTCGCCGGTCGGCTCCTATTTCAAGGGCGGACCTGCACCGGTGTCGATCTGGGTGTCGGAGAACTACACGCGTGCCGCGATCGGCGGCACCGGCGCCGTCAAATGCGGCGGCAACTACGCCGCGAGCCTGCGCGCGCAGGCCGAGGCCATCGATCACGGCTGCGATCAGGTGGTTTTCCTCGATGCGATCGAGCGCCGCTATATCGAGGAACTCGGCGGCATGAACGTGTTTTTCGTGTTCGACGACGGTTCGCTGCTGACGCCGCCGCTCGGCACGATCCTGCCGGGCATCACCCGCGATTCGATCATCGCGCTGGCGAAAGAGTCCGGCACGCGGGTGCGCGAAGAACTCTACACCATCGACCAGTGGCGCGCGGACGCCGCCAGCGGCAAGCTGAAAGAAGCCTTCGCCTGCGGCACGGCGGCCGTCATTTCGCCGATCGGCAAGGTGTGTTCCGCGAGCGGCGATTTCACCATCAACGGCGGCGCCGCCGGCCCCGTGGCGATGGGGCTGCGCAAGAAACTGGTCGACATCCAGTACGGCCGGGCGGCCGACGCGCACAACTGGATCAGGAAGGTGCTGTAGTCAGCCGGACGCAATCAGACGCTCTCTCGCGTGAATTGAGTACAATATGAGATTGTCATGGCCGGGCTTGTCCCGGCCATCTACGTCTTGAAGTAGCAATTTCAGAAGACGTGGATGCCCGGAACAAGTCCGGGCATGACGACAGCGATTAAAGCGCCTCGGCCGGAATCCAGAACACCTCGCCGTCGGACTCTTCGGTGTCGAGCCAAAGCAGAGGCAGGTTCGGATAGGCGTCCCCCAGCACGTCGCGGCCGCGGCCGATCTCGCACAGCAGGCCGCCGTCCTGCGTGAGATGATCCTTCGCCGTGTCGAGAATTTTGCGCACGATGGCGAGGCCGTCATCGCCGCCATCGAACGCGATCGACGGCTCATGCAAACACTCGCGCGGCAACCCCGCCATGCCCTCGGCGTCGACATAGGGCGGATTGGTAATGATGAGATCGTAGCGCGCATCGTTCACCGCATCGAACAGGTCGCCCTGATACAGCGAGACCCGGTCCTCGATGCCGTAGTCGGCGACATTGCGTGCAGCCACCGCCAGCGCATCCGGTGAAATGTCCACCGCATCGACGGTCGCGTTGGGGAAACTCTGGCACGCGAGGATTGCGAGGCAGCCTGAGCCGGTGCAGAGATCAAGCACCCGCGTGACGTTGATCGGATCGTCGATCAGCGATCCGCCTTCCTCCTCGACCTCGCCGCTGAAATGCGAGTCCAGCAATTCGCCGATGAAGGAGCGCGGCACGATCACCCGTTCGTCGACATAGAACGGCAGGCCGCGCATGTAGATCTTGTTGACCAGATACGCGGCGGGTTTGCGGGTGGCGATGCGCTTGTCGACAAGCGCGAGAATCTTTGCAGCTTCATGCGACGTGACGCGCGCATTCGCAAACATCTCGAACTGGTCCGGATGCAGATGCAGCGCCTCGCACACGATGAACGCCGCTTCCGCCACCGGATCGGTGGTGCCGTGGGCGAACACCACATCGGCCTC
>JAGVII010000669.1 GCA_020056155.1 Afipia sp. | reverse complement strand
TTCGACACCGATCAGCCGATCGATGCCAGCGCGATCCGGCGTGAAGGCGCGTGGATCGTGGACGATGTGACTCCGCTCGATCTTCCAAAAGGCCGCGCTCTTCGTATCCGGCTGAACCGTCCGCAGCTTGCAACCATGACCGGAGACGAGCGTGCGTGGACCCTTATCCTTGCCGACAAGGCGCAGTCGCCGCCACAGCCGCTGATCGCGACGCGCAACATGATCGATCCCGGCCGCGCCAGCGTCGGCGTCAGCCTCGCGAAGCCGGGGCAGATTCACCACTTCAACGATCCCGACGCCGGGGACCAGCTGCTGGTGATGACCGCCGGTGGACCGGCGCGGGGATTCATGAGGCGTCAGGACTTCGTGGAATTTGCGCTGCTTGAATCCATCCACGGCGTCGTTATCCAGCAAAAATCCGACGATCTGACTGCCGGCATTTCATCCGATACGCTGACGCTATCCCGGCCCGGCGGTTTAACGCTGTCGACAGCGATGACTGCTCCGGATCGTGCGACGTCGATCGTTCGTCCGGTGTTCGATGTCACCGAATGGCGCACCTTTCAGAATGCGGAGTTTATTCCGACCCGCAACAAGCTGCTGACGGCAGCTTCGATGGCAAAGGGGTCTGCGCGCATGCCCGCGCATGTCGATCTCGCGCGATTTTATCTGGCGCGCGGCATGTCGGTTGAGGCGAAGGCAGTTCTCGATCTGGCTCTTGCCGAAGCCAAACCCGGCGAGGAGCATGCTGCGGCATTGACGGTACATGCGGTCGCCAGCACGCTGGCTGGGCGCCCCGAGCTTGCGCTCGCAGATCTTGCCAATCCCGCCGTTGCCGTCAATCTGGATTCCCAGCTCTGGAAAGCGCTTGCACTGGCGCGGCTGCAGAAGTGGGCGGAGGCGCGCGAGAAATTCAAGAACGTCCAGTTCGCGATTACAGCATTGCCGGTCGACCTGCAGCGTATCGTGATTGCCGATGCGTTCCGTGCCTCGCTGGAGGTGAAGGATTATCCGGGTGCGGCGGTGCGCAGCAACGATCTCGATGTTCTCGGCGTCGGCCCCGATCAGACCGCGTCCATAGCTGTGCTGCGCGGACGCCTAGCCGAAGCACTGGGCCGTGAGCAGGATGCGCTGGCCGCATTCGCGGCGGCCGCCGGATCGGAAGATCGCCCGGCCGCCTCCGAAGCCAAGGTCCGCGAGATTGCGCTGCGCCAGAAGCGTGAGGAGATTACCGACGACGACGCGCTGCGCGATCTCGAAGTTCTTGCGGCGACATGGCGCGGCGATTCCACCGAGGTCAAAACGCTTCATATGCTGACCCGGCTCTACGCCGCGAAAGCGCGCTATCCGGAAACCTTCGCGGCAGCGTACCGTGCGATCCAGCTGGAGCCGAACTCCGAAGCATCGCGCAAGATGCAGGACGAGGCGTCGGCCTTGTTCGAACAGATTTACAATGGCGCCAAGGGCGATGACATCCCGCCGGTCGAAGCGCTGGCGATGTTTTATGAGTTTCGCGATCTGACGCCGATCGGCCGCCATGGCGACGAAATGATCCGGCATCTGGCAGATCGTCTCGTCGGGGTCGATCTGCTCGATCAGGCCAGCCAACTGCTGCAGTACCAGATCGATCACCGGCTGGAGGGCTCCGCCCGGGCGCAGGTCGCGTCACGGCTGGCGATGGTCTACCTGATGAACCGCAAGCCGGAGCGAGCCATCGCGGCACTGCGCACCACGCGGATCGCGGATCTGGCCGGCGAAATCCGTCAGCAGCGCCTTTTGCTGGAAGCCCGCGCGCAGACCGACATCGGCCGCCACGATCTGGCGCTCGACATCATCTCGAATATCAGCGGCCGCGAAGCGATCCGGCTGCGCTCCGACATTTACTGGGCATCGCGGCGCTGGCGCGAATCCGCCGAGCAGATCGAACTGCTCTACGGCGATCGCTGGCGCGAATTTCAGCCGCTGACCGCGACGGAAAAGAGCGACGTGATCCGCGCGGCCATCGGCTACGCGCTGGCGGAAGACGCCATCGGCCTCGCGCGATTCCGCGAGAAGTACAATCCGAAGATGGACGGCGGCAACGACCGGGCGGCCTTCGATCTCGCCGCGAAACCGGCGAAGGCGAACAGCGCGGATTTTGCCCGGATCGCGAAAATGGCGGCCACCATCGACACGCTCGACGGCTTCCTGCGCGAGATGCGCGTGCGCTTCCCCGATGCGATGGCGCGCGCGAAGCTTCCGCCGGAAATCAAGACCGATCCGAATCCGACAGGCTCGCTGCCCGCCATTAAGGGCGTGAGACCGGTCGCAGCCGCGCGCTGACCGGCCTCACCCGCCGCCGTAGCTTTGCACAAGGCTGCCCGCCACCAGCGACCAGCCGTCCACCAGCACGAAGAAGATCAGCTTGAACGGCAGCGACACCACCACTGGCGGCAGCATCATCATGCCCATCGACATCAGGACCGATGCGACCACGAGGTCGATGATGAGAAACGGCAGAAACAGCAGGAAGCCGATTTCGAACGCGCGCTTCAGTTCGGAAATCATGAAGGCGGGGATCAGGATGCGCAGCGACATCTGTTCGGGCGAGGCCGCGGGCGGCTCGCCCGACAGGTCCATGAACAGTTTGAGATCTTTCTCGCGGACGTTCTTCTGCATGAAGCCGCGCAACGGCATGGTGCCGCGCTCGAACGCCTGCTCGACGGTGATCTGGTTCGCGACCAGGGGCTTGATGCCGTCGTCATAGGCTTTCTGCAGAACCGGACCCATCACGAAGCCGGTCAGGAACAGCGCCAGCGCGATGATGACCGAGTTCGGCGGCGCGGTCGCGGTGCCGAGCGCGGTGCGCAGCAGCGACAGCACCACCACGATCCGCGTGAACGACGTCATCATGACCAGGATCGACGGCGCGATCGACAGCACCGTCAGCAGCGCAATCAGCTGGATCGCGCGCTCGGTGACCCCGCCACCCTGACCCAGATTGATGCTGATATCCTGCGCGCTCGCCGGATCGATGAGAGATCCGGCGGCAAGGAGGAGGCTGACAAAAAATAGAACTCTACGCGGTGATTTCGGCGATCTCACGCGGGAGGCTTTGGACGGCCGAGCAGGTTGGCCATTTCGTCTTCAAGATTCTCGAACGCAGCCTTCGGAGCAGGCGGTGGCGGCGCCGGCGGGCCAGCCGGACGC